>CAYUNV010000150.1:0-8341 GCA_964446265.1 uncultured Negativicutes bacterium
CGTAAGCAAAAACATTTGAATAGCAAGAATACAATCCTTCTGCTAATATTGATTTGCGCGAAAAAGATAATATCTGCTTCAGTTCATTTCAATTAAAAATAACATATCTGCAAATAAATTTTCAGACTGGGAGAGTGTTATAATGGCGAAAAAAAGTGTTGTTTTTATCCTGATTATCGCGATGGTGTTGATGGCTTCAGCGGTCGTAGCATTTGCGGAAAAGTCCACTATGTGGTCCGAATCGTATAACGGCGTTCAATTTCAGTACATAAACAGATTCGGCGGCAGTGACTGGGACACGCTTCGTTGGCGCAACAACAATTCGTATGAAGTTTCCGTTACGTATAGTATAAAGTTAAGTAATGGCGGCATTACGAACAATCTGATTAATTTAAAAGCAGGACAGACAACATCTGAAACCGACGGCGACAGTGCAATGGGGGCAGGTGCCAGAGTGTATAGTATTTCCGTAAAAGCCAAGTAATGTAATTAAACTTAAAATTATCGAACTAGTGAGGGGAACGAACGATTTATTATGAAATTCGAACAAATATCCGGTTTTATTGCGAAACGAATTCCACCTTGGTTTTGTTACCTGTTTCCGCTGATCAGCATTTATTTTAGTACGCAGGGTAAAGGATTTATGGCGGTCGGCGGTGGTTTCATTTTTGGCGCTGCGGCAATGGTTATTGTTGCTGTTTTGGCGCCCAAACATTCCCGTCTTCGGTTTCATGCTGTTCAGGTGATGCTGTTTTGCGTTGCCTATTTCGCATTGATGTTGCTTGTGTTGTTTGGATCAATCACGAGCTTGGGCGAAAGCGTTAGAAATTCCGGACCTGGAGCAGGCGCAGCCGGAGGAATGCTGGCAATTTATATTTTAGGTATTGTTCTGGGAGGCGGTTCGCTAGCTTTTGGAATTATCCTGATTTTTCTAGCTGTTATGACTGGTAAGGGGCGTGATATGCGTCTGCCCGGAATAGGAACTTTGACCGCTAAAATAACTTCTTTTCCAAAGTAAAGGCAGAGAGGTTATACTGCGTTATTGGTTGACGGCTTTCCATTCTCTCGAAAATGGGCCTAAACGACGCCACGGATTCTGCAATAATCAGGGGGGGATTATGAACCGAATTTTGGTTGTTGTGTTTTCTCTTATCATTTTGCTTGGCAGTACGTCAGTCGTTATGGCGGGTCAGGGCATTCTTTTGTCCCAGAGCAGATTTCAATGGAATTTCGTTGGACGAGTATGGGATCAATTAGTATTGATTATTTTTTGCCTTGGAGTTTTGTTTTGCATGATCAAATTGCTTATAACCAAGGCTTCAACTTGTGGCAATGGAATAATTAAATTTAGAGTAGATGCAGATGAACAATATAAATATCCGGAATAAAAAATGGTGATTGGCAAATGAACAAAGCTGTTGGTGATATAGAAGATGATAAGTCAAGGATATGCTTGTAAAAAATGAGGCGATAAAAATTATGGGACATTTAATTAATGCGAAAGAAGAAATTTATCATGCGCTGGCTGAACGGCTCAGCAAGGCGCCGGAGAGTGCGATGATTAACGAAGAGTTCTTGGCAATTCTTCATAGTCTTTACACTGAAACCGAAGCCGAAGTGGGAAGTAAATTTCCATTAATCCCGATTACGTTAAACAAGATATCAACGATCACCGGAATCAAGGAAGATGAGTTAAGAATCATATTAGATAGTATGTCTAATAAAGGACTAGTTTTGGACATTCCGCGCAAAGACGTCATGTATTACATGTTGGCTCCGATGGTAGTGGGTTTTTTTGAATACACCTTTATGCGAACCGGGGATCAGGTTAAATTAAAGGAACTGGCGGAATTGTTTGAAAGTTATTTTAATAGTGCCGGGGGACTAACGGCAATAGCTGGGGTGGATATTAAAGTGATGCGCACCCTGGTTTACGAAAATGTCATCCCTGTGGCTGTAGAAACAGAAGTTTTAGACTATGAGAAAGCGTCGGAAATTATCTGTGCATCCGGTGGTGGATCCATTTCAATGTGTTCCTGCCGCCATCAGGCATCCCACCTTGGTACGGCGTGTGATGCACCTCAGGAAGTTTGTATATCACTTGGGGAAGCCGCAAAATGGATTGTAAGCAAGGGGATGGGGAAATCTGCCACAGTTCCGGAACTGTTGAAAGTTTTGGAACAAACACATGAGCTTGGATTGGTTCATCTTTGTGATAATGTAATGAACAAGCCAACCTACATATGCAGCTGCTGTGGTTGCTGCTGCCATATCCTCAAAGGCATTAATGAGCAAAAAATTTTTGCTGCTCATCCCAGCAATTTCATACCATCACTAGAAACGGAAAATTGTGTCGGTTGCGGAATTTGCGTTGACAAGTGCCAAATCCATGCA
This sequence comes from uncultured Negativicutes bacterium, assembly GCA_964446265.1. Classification (GTDB taxonomy): domain Bacteria; phylum Bacillota; class Negativicutes; order CTSoil-072; family CTSoil-072; genus CTSoil-072. The sequence continues at coordinate 2,395 of CAYUNV010000150.1, forward strand.
ATTAGGATGGCAGACCAGGGTAATGGAATAGAAGTACCGGTTGTGGAGAATGAGATTTGTATTGGCTGCGGCGTATGCGCTGCTGCCTGTTCAACGGGTGCCTTGAGTATGGTGCGCCGCTCGGTTTTACATGTCCCCCCAAAGAGCGGAAGGGAGAAGTTGGCAAAAATGGCTATGGATAAGGCCCAATTATCGTATTGAGATGCAGTTTTACATTACTATTCCGGTTGCTAGGAACCATTGACTGAGTTTCCTATGCAAAATGGCCGGCAATGACGATTATAGGTGATGGGGGCAGGCTTGACGTATTCCAATTTCCGATCATTTAAATTACCATTTTCGTTTATTTATCGGAGATCGATTATCGAGTATAATGGCATTAAAAGGGATATCTTATACGAGGTGGCTATACATTGAACCAAAAATACGTATATTTATTGGCACTAGCACATTTAGCCAACGATATTACGCCCGGAGTATTGCCGGCTGTATTACCTTTTTTTGTTTCCCGGTATGGTATGGATTATAGTTCGGTGGCGGGACTCATGTTTGCTTCTTGCTTTTTATCGTCAGTCGTACAGCCTGCGTTTGGATGGCTGGCAGACCAGAAATCCCGAACCTGGTATATGTCGTTGGGAATCTTGCTGTCGGGTGTCGCGATGGGAATGGCAGGTTTGTTTGAAGATTATTGGGCAATTTTCACCGTGATAACGCTAAGCGGCATCGGCAGCGCGATTTTCCATCCGGAAGCGGCGCGTATGGTTAATCGGGTTTCCGGCAGTACAAGAGGTACGGCATTGAGTATTTTCTCGGTCGGAGGGAATAGCGGATTTGCTATCGGTCCGGTGCTTGCGGTGTCCTCCATTACAATGTTTAGCATGAAGGGTACCCTTGTATTATGTTTTATAGCAGTGATAACGGCAGCAATTTTGATGTTTTTTGTGCCAAAAATGAAAGCGGAGATTGCTGGGGCATCAGTTTCTATAAATAATGGAATTGAACGATCCATTGAAAAAAGAAAAGAAGACAATAACAATTGGAACGCGTTTGCACATTTAACTGTATTGATTGTGTGCAATTCCATTGTCGTCTGCGGATTAAGAAGTTTTATTCCGCTTTATTGGACCGATGTTTTACGGCTGTCTGAGGCAGCGGCTGCTTCTGCATTAACGCTGCTTTTTACGCTTGGCGTAGTGACCACATTAATTGGAGGATTGATGGCGGATAAGTTTGGCTATTTAAAAATTATTCAGATGAGCTATGTGTTATTGGCGCCAATGGTCGCACTTTTAGCGTGGACGACTAACGTAACAACCGGATATTTGCTAATGGTTCCGATCGGGTTTGCCATGTTTGCGCCATTTAGTTCGGTTGTGGTTTTGGGTCAAACTTATTTGGCCCGCAATGTTGGTTTTGCTTCCGGAGTTACGATGGGTCTTTCCTTTAGTGTTGGCGGAGTAGTAGTTCCGTTGATTGGCCACTTTGCCGACAATTATGGATTGGTGGCTACGATGGAACTTCTGACAGTTATTGCAGTGCTTGCCGCGTTATTTTCCTTCTTTTTGCCAAAGCCGAAAGTCGCAATGAATTGAACCAGAAGGAAAATAAACAACAATTCGAACCAATTGCCAAACCGATTACAGACATGCAACTATTGTATAGATGCCAGACTCCTCCATTTTGTCTTGCATCTATAAACGTATGTTACTACAGGAAATCGTTAGGCTTGCAGGAATTTGCTGGTCAAACAAAGTAATAATAATGTGAATATTTAAATAATAGCACCTAATCTTTTTTCAAAAGTTGACCTTTTGGCGCCTTTGTTTCAAGCAAATTATCCGAAAGAAGCGCAATCACCCGAAGAAATTCATCGGATTTTCGCTGACAATAATTTGTGGGATAGAAAGGAGCGGCTATAATGAATAAAATTTTAGTGGCCGGTGGTACCGGGTTTGTGGGAAAAGCGTTAGTAAGCCATCTTCGGGCCAATGGATACGATCCAATCACCTTAAGCCGCAGCGGCATCATGTTGCCGGATAAAGTTATTCGACTCGACAGCGAAGGCTTGGTTCCGGCCGAGGTGCTGTCAGACTGTTACGGGATTGTAAACCTGGCCGGTGAAAATATTGCCCAGCGTTGGACATCTTCTGTTAAAACCGGAATTTTGTCCAGCCGCATAGAAACGACAAACCGAATCACCGCTGCCCTGCGGCGGAACCGTCAAGCCGGGTTGCCGCTGCCGTCTGTTTTGGTAAATGCTTCCGCCGTAGGTTACTATGGGGTTCGAACGCTAGGGATACAAACAGAAGAAAGCCCTTCCGGAGAAGGCTTTTTGGCTTCTGTCTGCCGCCAATGGGAACAGGCTGCTGCCGCCGCAGTGGAAGATGGCGTGCGGGTCGTAGTATTTCGATTTGGTCTTGTCCTGGGACACGGCGGAGGAATTCTGGCCGAGATTGAAAAACCCTTCCAATTTAGAATTGGAGGAGTCATTGGCAGTGGTGAACAGCATATGTCCTGGGTGCATAATAAAGATCTGGTTCGTGCGATTCAACTGGCTCTGGATCGGGCAGAAATGCAAGGCCCCTATAACCTCACCAGCCCTCATCCGGTTTCCATGGCGGAATTTACACGTTGCGTCGGTAAAGAACTGGGTCGACGCAGTTGGACAAAAGTTCCGGCGTTTATAGCCAAAATTATTTTTGGCGAAATGGCCGAAGAACTGTTGCTGGCTGATCAGCAAGTTGCTCCCAAACGACTTCTTGAACAAGGCTTCACTTTTAGTTTTCCCGAAATTTCCGCCGCTGTAGCCGATATATACAAAAGCGCTTCGACGCCGCATTAATATGTGCCAACTCCAAGACGCTTAACTTTTGCACTAATGGAGAAGATGCCAGTTTATGATGGTGGTAAGTTGATTATAAACCTGCTGGATGGCACAGATGCTGAGTGTGAAATTGAATAGAATACAAATGAACCGGTTAGGGTGTAGTTCATAAATCACCTTAACCGGATATTTCTATTTCCCGAGCAACGTTGCATGTAGGCTTATGGTAATAGGATGAAAATAAACTGCTTGAACAACTCTAATCATTATGTTTCAGATGCTATTTTACAAATTTATGGAAGGGTATTTTTTCGTATTGTCGAAGGTAATTCTTAAACGATTCAATTTATAGGACTGAAAATAGGGTGAGATGGGATGAAATTTCATGAAAGATGTCACAGCGGCGATTATCATAAAAGATAATGTAGTTTTTATTGCTCGACGAGCCTCAGGTGAAAAATTTGCCGGCGGTTGGGAGTTTCCGGGCGGGAAAGTGGAAGCAAATGAAACGCCGGAAGAGTGCATACAACGTGAACTATATGAAGAGTTTGGCATAAAAACAAAAGCACAGGAATTTCTGGCCGAGAGTATTTATGAATATTCTACCGGTTCTATTCGATTATTGGCATATGCTGTGGAAGTTATTTCAGGAACCGTAACTTTGAGTGTTCATGATGAATATAAATGGGTCAGCGTAGATTCATTACTTGACTACGATTTGCTTCCGGCGGATATCCCTATTGCTAAAAAAATTATGTAGGATTGGACATGAGATTTATGTTTGCGTGGCGAGTGAAATGACGGTAGATAATACCGATATCGAAGAATTGAATATCGAAATGAAGATTTTTGAAAGATGCTTTTGTGATGAACAGGGAGGTGTCAATGTTGCAAGGCTTACCAGCTTCTGAAGAACTTGATATACGGTCTTTGGAACAAACTCTTTATTCTAAAAATTTAACAAATAGCTATAAGTTGTTCTGGTTTTCAGCATTATTAACTGAAATAAGCATGGGCAGAAGTAATATAAATTTTCGTGAAATTATAGCCAGAATGTTAGCTAAGGCTTGGTATCCTATAGTGCAATTTAAACTTTTTTTCGGACCAATCGACAAGATCAGTGATGCTGTAAGTTATTTGAAGACGCAGTATGACTTTCCTGTTGATATCAAGGAAAGTGAACTTACAAAACAAATATTGCAATTAGTGAAAAGTGACGATCGGTTGCGAAAAAACTTGGAAGAGTTTGCAAAATACGTTCCATATCGATTTTTATCGCCTTTTTTTTCTTCCAGTCTACGTAAATTACCTGATAACAAAAGGAATGAAAAGATCGAGCTGCTGTCAAGAGAAAGCAGCACAGTAGCCTATCGTATCGTTGGTGATACTATTAATTTAGCGCCAGCGTGGTTTCGTTATTTATCCATTAATCAAGGAATTCTTCGCGGTTGGTGTGATTATCACTTAATTATGTATTTACAACAACGTAACCCGAATGTGCCGGCTATTGCTGCAAAATTAACCGCCCCTCAAACTAGAGACTTGAAAATAGCTAAGTCATTTTGGCATGACATTATTCAGACACAACAAGTGAATGACATATACACAAAAGCGGATTTCAATGGAATTTCGTTGATCGAGTATGGGATGATTAGTATTGACCATTTTTTGCCGTGGAGTTTTGTTTTGCATGATCAAATTTGGAACTTGGCACCCACTTTTCAATCCGTTAATAGCGCAAAGAACGATCGTTTACCTAATCTCGAAATGTACATTAAGGATTTTTGCCAAGTGCAATATATAGCATACAATTTTGCTCAATCTATCGGTAAACACAAAAAACTACTTGAGGATTATTACCGATTAGACGCAAGATTGGCTAGTTCCAATACTCATCGTGATAAAATTGACCCTGAAATTTTTAATCGCATATTAAAAAATGCAATCGTCCCTCTGCATCAAATTGCTTATAACCAAGGATTTAATTTGTGGCAATGGAATAATTAAATTTAGATGAATAAAGTGGGAAACTGGAAGAAGGTGAAACGTCGGAACAGTACTTGATCCGGGAAATCAAGGAAGAACTCGGCGTGGAAGCTGAGGTTACCGGACACTTTTTGGATACCATGTATCGATACGGTACCGGTTTTTTTGCTGAAAAAAATTTTATGTTTCTACACAAATTAATGATAAAATTATGTAGAACGGTAAGCGATTAGGCAGAAAAAATACGCTTTATGGAAAACTTTTACTATACAACAATTCCTGCTGAATTGTTGGGAATGGGCGGATGAACCGATTGCAAACCGTACTTCTTTTATATCGAACAGATTATATTGTGGGCAAAAGAAGGTTATATTATCAAGATCGGCGCTGGTAAAACCACGGTATATATCAGGAATACGGATTATTAAAAAACAAACACCGGATAAGCGATATGGTATTCGAAATACGAAAAATTTCTTTGCAAAAGGGGGTAAAACAATGTTTGATCCTGAAATTGTCGAAATATTGAAAAACAACGTGTTCTTTTTAGGCACGGCGCAGGAGAATGTGCCTAGAGTGCGGCCAATGCGCCCGTTCGTGGACGAAACGGGGAATATTTGGCTGATAAGCTACAAAAATACCGAGAAAACTAAGGAAATAGAGCGTAACAATAAAGTCGAACTGTGTACTGTGGATGATCATAATAATGTGCTGCGCCTGCAAGGGTGTCTGCAGCAAGAAAAGGATGTTGACGCAGAAGAATTGCAGAAGGCACGACGGCAAATTGTCGAACAGTTATCAGGCGTCAAAGAATTTTTCAAGGAAGCCGGAGATCCCAATATGACAGTATATAAACTGATTGTCGATCAAGTTATATTTCGTAGTTTGGATAACGCAGTTGAAACAGAACTTCATTTCAGGCGGTGAGGAAGCCGATGCTGAATAGTATTACAGCTGTGACGGAGGCGTTGATGGATGAAAAGCGTTCCAAAGTTTATTGTCTGCCTCATAACCTGCTTTGGAGCCGGAGGGATCGGCGGAATATTTACAACAATCTCGGTAGGCGGCTGGTACACCCAACTCATAAAACCGGAGTTTTCTCCGGTTTTATTTATTTAAGGGTTCTCCACAGCCCAT
>CAYUNV010000151.1:0-8323 GCA_964446265.1 uncultured Negativicutes bacterium
ATCTTGCTTCCCATAATATGGGTGGAATTTACATTGCCATAAATATCCGCTTCAATGGCGGTATTCATCGCAATCAAACCCAGACGGCGGACCACTTCCGGATTATTGGCAATCTCCTGCGGCCGAAGCACAATGTACTTGCGGTAACGTGCAATATCAGCCTTCAGTCGATTAAGCCCGTCCGGCGATGGCGTCAATGCAGTTCCCGATGCAAACAATAGTTTCCCGCAATCGATCAGATCCAGCATCCCATCCTGGATGACTTCCGTATACACCATCAAATCCTGAAAATCGGAACTGACAAGACCAGAAATCACCGCGTTCGCAACAGATCCTACACCGGATTGGAGCGGCAGCAAATTTTCCGGAAGACGTCCTGCCTGGATTTCTTGACGAAAAAAGCGGATCAAGTGTTCCGTCATAGCCCGGGAATTGTCATCAACCATACTTAACGGCCTTACTCCGTCGGAAATATCACAGGGAACAATGGCGCATATTTTTTCCGGACCACAAGGAATATAGGTTGTCCCAATCCGATCGCGTATGCCGGTAATTGGAATGATCCCACGGTGTGGCGGATCGAGTGGAGTAAATACATCATGCATTCCTTCCAGCTCAACCGGCTGCGAAGTGTTAATTTCCACAATCACTTTTTCTGCACTTTGCACAAACGAGGCCGAGTTGCCCATTGACGTCGTCGCAATCAAATGACCTTCTTCGGTAATCGCACAGGCTTCGATCACCGCTATATCAACCTTGCCGCCCAAAAATCCACTGCGAGCCATTTGCGCCACATGACTGAGGTGAAGATCGGTATAACAGATGCTTCCATTATTAATCGACTTACGAATCGAATCATCTGTCTGATAGGGGAGCCGGCGGGCAAGCCCATTGACCTTGGCTAATTCTCCGTCCAATTCTCCACCGACGGAAGCCCCAGTCCAAAGATTGATCTGAAAAGGTTCTTTCTTCATCCTTTCCGCTAACGCAAGTGGTACCGCCTTGGGGTATCCCGCGGGGGTGAAGCCGCTGGCAGCGATATTCATGCCGGGTTGTATCAAAGCCGCTGCTTCCGCCGGACTGGTAACCTTCGCAAGCAGTTCCTTACAACGAATGCGGTTAGAAATATCAATCATAATTCCAATACTCCTTTTATTAAACTTCAGATGGAGTAATAAGCTCCACCTGAAGTAAATCTACATTTATACCGCTGCCAAGCCCAAATTCAATGCTGGACTCTTCAATTTTTCGCTTACTTTAGGAACGCACTCCAACGTGGCCTTCGGGGCATTAACACTTTCGTAGCCAATCCGTAATGCTTCCATATTTTTGGCCACCGTCGCCGGCGGCACCCGTTTGGCAACTGCCTTCTGGATCGTTTCAAAAGAAACTGCGCCGGTTACTTTAACCAGCAACCCCAACGCAATAATATTAGCGAACAGGTCGCGGCCTAACTTTTCCGTAGATAACCGGGTTATCGGCACCTTCACAATATGCTGTGAACCATGCGGTTTCGGTACCAGATCCTCATCGACAATGACAATACTATCCGCTGTCAGATCATGGCTGTATTTATCCATGGCCTGCTGCGTCATGGCCAGAAAAATTTGCGGGTTCACGACTTTCGGATGGTAAATAAAATGTTCATCGATCAGGACTTCCGCTTTGGAAGACCCGCCGCGCGCCTCCGGCCCGTAGGATTGTGACTGGATGGCCTGCTTGCCTTCCATTACGGCTGCTTCCGCCAGAATAATTCCTGCTGTAATCAGGCCTTGCCCGCCCGATCCGGATAATCTGATTTCTTTCATTCTTTGTCTCCTCCTGCCTGTTTAATGATTTTTGCGTATTCTGCGGCATATTCCGGGAAAATATCCGTATGCAGAACGCCGCTTGGCAGTTTGGCTGTCTGTTCTGCCGGCGCCAGCCGGTTATAGGCTGCCAACGGGATAACCGTTTCGCTCATATGTTTCATCATGGCCGCCGCGTTCCCCATTTTATTGCGCCTGCCGTAAGATGTCGGGCACTGCACAAGGGCTTCAATAAACGAAAAGCCTTTATTTTGGATACCCTGGGCGATCAAATCAACCAACGGCGCGGCATGGTAGGCGGTTCCCCGCGCTATGTAGGTAGCGCCGGCTGTTTTGGCAACATCACAGGGATTGAACGGCCGGTCAAAGGTGCCATAAGGAGCCGTGGTCGCTTTTTTCTCCACCGGGGTCAGCGGCGAGGCTTGCCCGCCGGTCATCCCATAAATGTTGTTGTTGAAAAGAACCACGGTCAGATCAATATTCCGTCTGGCAGCATGGATGAAATGGTTGCCGCCGATGGCCATGCAATCGCCGTCCCCCGTGATGACAATCACGTTTAGTTCCGGGTTGGCCAGCTTGATGCCGGTGGCAAACGGCAACGCCCGTCCATGTGCCGTATGCAGGGTATCAAAGTCCATATAGCCGGAGGCTCGCGAGGAACAGCCGATGCCGGAGACGATAACGGTTTTGTCTTGATCGAGATCCAGTTTGGCTATCGCTTTGGCGATGGCTTTCATGGCAATGCCGTGGCCGCAGCCCGGGCACCAGATGTGCGGCAGCCGGTCCGTTCGAAATAAGCTTTCATAGTCTTTCATTGCGCCACCTCCGCAGCCAGTTTTTCAATTGCTTGTTTGATTTCATCCGGGGTAAATACTTCCGCATCATATTTGGGCAGGGAGACAACACGCGTTTGTCCGGCGGCTGCCCGTTCGACTTCATACACATATTGGCCGTAATTCATTTCCGGCACCAGGATGCCCTTGACCCGTTTGGCAAGATCGCGCATCACTTTGTCGGCGAACGGCCAGATGGTCATCATCCGGATCATGCCGACTTTTTGGCCGGCGTTTCTCGCTGCTTCGACAGCGGCATACGCAGTACGGGCGGTTCCACCAAACGCGACGACGGCAATTTCCGCATCGTCCATGAAAAATTCATCATAATGGGTAATTTCATCTTGGACCTGCATGATTTTTTCGTGCAGACGCTGGATGGTCTGTTCGGTAAGCTTCGGACTGCCGCTGGGGAAACCCGTCTCGTCATGCACCAACCCGGTGCAATGGATTCGGTAGCCGGTGCCAAAATTAGCCGGATTCGGGACAAGATCGTCCATAGGCTCATAGGCCTTGTAACCTTCTGCTTTGGTCTTGCTGGGCATCCGCCGCGGATAGATTTCAATTTCATGGGCTTCCGGCAGTTCCACCCTTTCTCTCAGGTGGCCGATAACCTCATCCAACAGAATAATGACAGGGGTGCGGAACCGTTCCGAATAGTTGACGGCTTTTACGGCAACATCAAACGCTTCCCGGACGGTCCAGGGCGCCAGCGCGATCATCGGATGGTCGCCATGCGTTCCCCAGCGGGCTTGCATAATGTCAGCCTGCGCCGGCGAGGTCGGCTGTCCGGTAGACGGGCCCATCCTCTGCACATTGACAATGACGGCGGGAATTTCCGCGATCGCAGCGTAGCCAATTAATTCTTGCTTCAGGGAAAATCCGGGTCCGGAAGTTGCAGTGAGCGCTTTTTTTCCGGCCAGGGACGCCCCCAGGATCACACCGATACCGGCAATTTCATCTTCCATCTGGATGAAAGTACCGCCGACTTTCGGCAAATTCACCGCCATGTGTTCGGCAATTTCGGTGGACGGGGTAATTGGATAGCCGCCGAAAAACCGTACGCCGGCAGCGATCGCTCCTTCGGAGCAGGCTTCATTTCCCTGCATCAGTTTTGCTTCGTTCATTGTGCCGCCTCCTTTTGTATGCGAATGGCAAAGTCCGGACACCGCAGCTCGCATTGGCCGCAGCCGATGCAGGCTCCTTCATCGCTTGCGTATACCTTGCCCATATTGTCCAAGGCCAACACTTGTTTCGGGCAGAACGCTACGCAAATATTGCAGCCTTTGCAAAATCGGGCATTAATTTTAATACTCATTCTTATCCTCCTCATCATCCATCGAAGAAAAATTCAGCTTACCCTTCTTGATAAAATTTGTCATCAAATAATTTCCCCGGATTTAATATCCCATCCGGATCGACCGCTGTTTTGATTATCCGCCCGGCAGCAAAACCAGTTTTCCCAAATTCCCACTGTAAAAAGGGCGCTTTCATATTTCCTATGCCGTGCTCTCCGGAGAGAGTTCCGCCCAATTTGAGTGCAATCTGAAATAATTCACAGATGGCTTTTTCTACCCGTTCCATTTCCTCAGCATCCCGTTTGTTGCTTAAAATATTGGGATGAAGATTTCCATCTCCGGCATGGCCGAAAATGACCATTTTCAATTTATATTTGGCCGCAAGCTCTCTTACCGCCCTTACCATGGACGGGATCTGGCTGCGGGGAACGGTCGCATCTTCCGATATCTTCGTGGGATTAATTTTGCCGCAGGCCGGAGAAATCGATCGCCGTGCCAACCCAAAGGAATCGGCTTCCTTTTGATCTTTTGCGATCTTCACTTCCCGCACGCCGCACTCTTTACAAACCCGAATAACGCTTTCGGCCTGTTTAGCAACAGCCGCTGGGTCTCCGTCCACTTCAATCAACAGCAATGCATCCGCATCAACCGGAAGCCCAATATGCAGATAATTTTCTACAGCGCAAATCGTCAAATTATCCATGATTTCAAGGGTTGTCGGTATCGTCCCGGAAGCCATCATCGTACTGACAGTAACCGCAGCATCGTCGATGGCGTCAAATACCGCCAGCATGGTTTGCTTTGCCTGTGGTTTGTCAATCAACCGCAGGGTAATCTTGGTTACAATCCCCAGCGTTCCTTCCGATCCGCAAATCAGCATCGGCCAATCAGGGCCGGACATCTCCCCGTCAATCGAATTGCCCACTTGAACCAAACTGCCGTCCGGCATTACCACTTCCAGCCCCAAAAGATAGTCCCTCGTTACGCCATATTTAATACAGTGCGGGCCTCCCGCACACTCGGCAATATTCCCGCCCAGTGTTGATGTTTTTATGCTGCCCGGGTCAGGTGGATAATATAATCCTGCGGCATCGACTGCATTGCAAAAATCTTGCGTAATAACACCGCTTTCAACGGTCGCCGTATAATTCACAGGATCAACCGCAAGTATTTTATTCAAGCGCGTCGTGACCAAAACAATCCCGCCATTAACCGGCACTGAACCGCCGGATAAGCCGGTACCGGCTCCACGGGTATAAACAGGAATATTTTTCTGTGCCGCCAAACGCACAACTGCCTGAATTTCTTCTGCAGTGCCTGGTTTCACGATAACATCGGGGAGATAATCCCGGAAAGTGGCATCAAAAGAATAACAAATCCGGTCTTCTTCTGCATCCATTACATATGGAGAACCGACAATTTTTTTGATCTCCGCCAAAACGTTCCCATCCATGCTATTTCTCCCCCTTCTTGGCAGCCTGGTAAGCCCGGTCAATAATTTCGGCCGTATGCATTACTTTCATATTGCTGTCCCTGTGGTTCAACCCGTCAGCAATATGCATCCGGCAAGCCGAACAGCCGGTAACCAAAATCCCAGCCCCTGTCGCTTCGGCATGATCAAGCTTACGGTCATTAATCTTGCGTGAAAGCTCATAGTGGGCCAAATTGAAGGTTCCGCCGGAGCCGCAGCATTTATCGGCTTCCTTCATTTCTTTAAATACAAGGCCGGGGATATTTTGCATGATCTGCCGTGGTTCTTTCGAAACTCCCATACTGCGCACTAAGTGGCAGGGATCGTGATAGGTAACAGTTGCCTTTACTGGTCCAAAATCCGTATCATAACCGATTTTCAGCAAATACGTCGTAATATCATATACTTTGGCAGATAATTTTTCCCATTTGTTTTTCAGTGCCGGATCGGTGATAATTTCGCCGTATTCCGCTTTCAGGGCCGAACCGCAAGTGGCACAGCCGGTAATGATGGCGTCATAATTGCCCGCTGCCAACACATTGATATTATGTTCTGCCAAATATTGACCTGTTTCCTGATCGCCGGAAGTAAACGCAGGCGTACCGCAGCAGCATTGTTCTTCCGGAATGACAACCTCGATCCCGTTGTGGTTCAGGACGCGAACAAGCGCTTTCCCAGCCTCCGGATACATGTAATTCAGCATGCAGCCGGTAAAAAAAGCCACTCTCGCTTTCGACTTATGCACTGGATTAACCGACGGCAGTTGTCTTCGCAACGGCTTGTCCGCCATGGCGGGAATGATGCGCCGGGCGTTAAAACCGGCAGCCGGGATCGGAATACGGGGTTGTTTGCCGCGTCCGCCAGGAGCATCTTTCAATACCAGTCCCTGGAACGTCGATCCCATTCTCAAACCAAAATCAAACAACCGGCGAAACTTCAGCCCGGTAAAAGCGATCTTTTTTAGAAGCGGTAATCCGTTATTTCTGACCAGTGTCTTTCGCGCATTGAGAAACAATTCGTCCGTTTTCACTCCGGACGGACAGCCGACAGCACAAGCCTTACACATCAAACATTTGAAAAGCCGTTCTTGCAGAGCCGGTGTCAAATCCAATTTTCCGTCCGAAACCGACTCCAATAATTTCACTTTACCCCGGGCAGTCGTATTTTCGTTATCTTCAAATTGGAATATGGGACATACGGAACGGCAGGTGCCGCAGCGAATACATTTCACCAGCTGTTTCTGCCATTTCACACTATCTGGATTCATGGTATCACCCTTTTTCATCGATTTAATACCTGTTGAGGATCAAACAATCGCCGCATACTGGCTTCGATTTGACCAAAAATACCTTTTTCCGATAATCCGCATGACCGATCATACCGTCCTGTACCGATGCCGCCGGCTTGAACCGCCATTTCAATGCAGTCGCTCACAATACTCTCTTTTCTTTTCCCGTCGATACAGACATGGACGCGCCCTTCCCGCAATTGGCCGAATAAACCTGCCTGAATGCTTTTTTCCGCTTTCCAAGCGTAAAATTTCTTTATGAACGCATCGATACTGCCGTAGGGAACGCGCATTTCCTCCAGCAAAAGGCCGGGATGTTCTTCGTTGAACAAACACGCAAAGGCGGCGGTCCGTTCGCTATTCCCCTCAGTATCTTCCTGAATTGCAGCAGAAAGTTGAGCCGAAATTTCCAGTATTTTTGTTCTTTGTGCCGCAACTTCAGCTTCTACCCCGTCCAGTTCCAAAATCACAAGTTCACCGGTGCCAGTCTTGGCAGCATTTAAGATCGAAGCGGCAAGCGGTGCAACCCACAGCAGGTATGCCGGCAGGATCATCTGCTGTTTTAAGGTTTCAACAAAATGGTGTACCGCAGTAAAATCAGCAAACTCTAAAATCAACGTATGCTGTTTGTCCGGCACGGGCAATAATTTTAGCAGGTAGGAAGCCGTTATGCCAAAACTGGTCTGCGGTCCGTTCAAAAAGCGTGTATTGTCATACCCTGTTACATTTTTAACCGTCTTTCCGCCGGTTTTCAACATTTCGCCCGTCGGCAAAACCACGGTAGTTCCCAGCAAAAAATGTTTTGCCGGACCATATTTCAAGCTCATCAGATTGGAATACCCCTGCTGAAACAGCTGGCCAACGCTCAAATTACGATAATACAGAGGAACAGCGGGAACAAAACGCAATCCCTGCGCCGCCAGGCGATCGGTTAAATCTCCCAGGTTTACGCCTGCCTGCACCGTGGCCACTAAATTGGCAGCGTCTATTTCTTCTATTTGATTCAATTGATCAAACTGTAATTGAATACCACCCGGTTTTGCCTGCTGATAGGCATACACAGAACGATCTTTGGCCGTGGCCCAGGCAAACAAACGGCTAATTTCCTCTAGCGACGATACGGAGACCACATTCTTACCGTTTTGAAGAGAAGCTTCCAGTTTTTCCAAGAAATCCTGTGACAACACTTTCAACTCCTTTTATTGGAATATACCAATCCATTTCCAATAGGTAAATACCATGATACACATGAACCCTGCTGCCAAAACGCTCATTACAGCACCGGTCTTAATTAGCTCGCCGGTAGATATATGGCCGCTTCCCATCGCCACAGCATTTGGCATATTGCTCACCGGCAGCAAATATTGATGCTGCATATTCATCCCTAAGATCAGGGCAAACACCATCGGATCTGCGCCAATTGCCACCGCATGGGCAATAATGATCGGCGTTAATGCTGTCGTTTTCGGTCCGCCGCCGGTAAAAAAGATCTGCAAAACAGTAACTGCCCAAATTAAAATTACAATTTGCAGCATCATAGACATCCCTGCAATCGGGGCGAATACCGTATTGGCCATCCATTTGGCAGCCCCGGAACTAACCAAAGCGGCTCCCATTGATAAACC
>CAYUNV010000152.1:0-5129 GCA_964446265.1 uncultured Negativicutes bacterium
GATGGATTGTTAATATTACAGGCGCGGGCTGTTATATTGGCGACGGGATGCCGGGAACGTTCGGCGGGAAGCATCGGGGTTGCGGGAACGAGACCAGCCGGTGTTTTTACTGCGGGCACGGCTCAGCGCTATATCAACCGGGAAGGCTATTTGGTCGGGCAAAAGGCGATTATTCTTGGCTCCGGCGATATTGGGCTGATTATGGCCCGTCGGATGACACTTGAAGGGGCTAAGGTTTCGGCTGTAGTGGAACTTCAACCGTTTCCGGGAGGATTAAACCGAAATGTGGTACAATGCTTGGACGATTTTCAAATTCCGCTGTTGCTAAACCATACAGTCACCGAAATACAAGGCCGGGAGAGAGTGGATGGCGTGGTTGTCGCCGAGGTAAAAGAAGGGGCTGTTGTACCGGGTACAGAAACGCGCTTCGATTGCGATACCCTGCTCTTATCGGTAGGGTTAATACCGGAGAACGAATTGTCCGTTGCGGCAGGAGTGAAGTTGGATGAGGCTTCGCGCGGGCCGGTTTTAAATGAAAGTTTGGAAACTAATATTGCCGGCATATTTGCCTGTGGAAATGTGGCCCATGTGCATGACTTGGTTGATTTTGTCACCGCAGAAAGTCAGAAAGCGGGCCGATGCGCGGCTGCCTACTTAAATGGGTTGCGCTTTTCCGGGGAAAACCATTTTGTTCGGACGGTTCCGGGCAATGGTGTGCAATACATTGTTCCGCAATTAGTCAGGGCAGAAAATGCAGGGGAAAAATTGACATTATTATTGCGTGTAAAGCAGCCGCATACGGATGTTGAGTTGGTTGTAAAAGCAGATGGCGTAATTCTGGAGCGGGTTAAGAAGAAGCGGTTGCTCCCCGGGATCATGGAAAAAATAACGGTTGATGCGGCTGCTTTAGCAAACAGGAATGTGGCAAGCTTATCGATTGAAGTGAGGAAGGTTGGTTCGAGTGACACAAACAAGATCGATCACCTGCATAGTTTGTCCGCTGGGGTGTAAAATCAGCGTAAAAATATTAGAAAATGGCGGTTGTTTAGTGGCGGGCAATGCCTGTAAGAATGGCGGGTTATACGCGGAAACGGAAATGACAAACCCGGTTCGAATGCTAACTACGACGATCAGTGTTCGAAACGGGGCAAGCGAAAGGCTGCCGGTAAGAACGGATAAAGCGGTTTCCAAAAGTAAGATCCCCGAATATTTGCAGAGCATCAAGAGGCTCAAGGTAGAAGCTCCTGTAAAGATGGGCGAGGTAATTGGACGGAAACTACTGGATACCGATGTTTGTGTGATTGCTGCTAAGAACATAGATCGACTTATTTAATCCGACATGCGAGAAGAAAAAGACAGTCCTTGGGGTTATGTTTCCCTGAGCACTGTCTTTTTTCGATCTTTTTGCAAATTTTATCATAATAGCACGGACGCAGATTTCGTGTGAATGGGCAAAACGGGAAATTTACGCTATAATTTGACTAGGAAGAAATGAAAGCAGCGTGAGTTTAGTTGGGAGGTGGAAAAATGGGAAACAAAGCAAGTGCGATTGTTATGAAGCCAAACGACAGTGTGGCGACTGTTGTGGAAGAGGTGCAAGCCGGCAGTGATGTGTTGCTGGAGGTAAATGGGGTAATAAAAACGGTTCGTGTGACACAGCGGATTCCGTTTGGCCATAAGTTTGCTCTGAAAGACATTGCCAAGGGTGAGATGGTTATCAAATACGGGGAAGCGATTGGTGCGGCAACACAAGACATTCAAATTGGCCAGCATGTGCATGTCCACAACGTGGAGAGCTGTCGCGGCCGCGGGGATAAACAAGCCAAATAGTTGATTGGCAGGTAAATAAGACTGGTGAAGAGGTGTGAAAGTATGAATTTTATGGGTTATCGTCGGTCGGATGGCACGGTAGGGATACGAAACCATGTATTGGTGATGCCAACGGTTGTGTGCGCCAATCGTGTGGCGCGGGGCATTGCGCAAAATGTCCAGGGCGCGGTTTGGTTTGAGCACCAGCATGGGTGTTCCCAGATCGGCGCAGACGCCGCATTGACCGAAAAGATTTTGCTGCAGCATGGAACGCATCCGAATGTTTCCGGTGTGGTGGTTGTTGGCTTGGGCTGCGAAACCATCCGGGCGCAGGATATTGCGGCAGAAATCAAGAAGCAGTGCCCGTACAAGACGGTCCACTGCATTATCATGCAGGACGAAGGCGGGTCATTTAAGGCAATTGCGGCCGGATCCAGTGCGGCGCAAAAAATGTTGATGGAAGCATCTTTACTGGAGCGGGAACCGATCGATGTCAGTGAATTAATTCTGGGTACGGAGTGCGGCGGATCGGATGCCTGTTCAGGGATGTCGGCTAATCCGGCTGTAGGGCATGCCAGCGATTTGCTGATTGATGCCGGCGGAACCGTAATTTTGGCGGAAACGCCGGAATTGATTGGCGCGGAGCATTTGGTAGCGGCCCGGGCGGTAAACGAACAGGTTGCCAAACGTTGCTATGAAGTGATCCAACAGCGTGAAGACGGAGCGAAAGCGATGGGTGTCGATATGCGGGGTGGTAATCCCACGCCGGGCAATATTGAGGGCGGACTCACCACAATTGAAGAAAAGTCTCTCGGCTGCGTATACAAAGGCGGTACCAGGCCGCTGCAAGATGTGATCGATTATGGCGAAAAGATTACGAAAAAAGGCCTTGTTTGGATGGATACCCCGGGAAATGATATTGAGCAGTTGACGGCCATGGTTGCCGGTGGATGCCATATCGTTGTTTTTACGACCGGGCGGGGAACGGCTACCGGTTCGCCGATTGCCCCGACTGTCAAGATTGCGACCAATACGGCAATGTACGAAAAAATGAACGATAATATGGATGGCAATGCCGGGACCATTATCACCGGCGAGGAAACCATCCAGCAAGTAGGGAAACGTATTTTTGACGAGATCATACGGGTTGCTTCCGGCAAGCGGACGAAAGCGGAACTTTTGGGACAGAATGATTTTTCGATCAGCCGCATAGGACCGTCGATGTAAGATCGCAGAAAGAGATTCTTTCTTGTTGACGAGTATAAAGACATCGATATAAAATGGAAATAAGTAAAAATTGGCAAACTTACCGAAAGGTAAGGACGCAAAGCCATGGATCTACGGGTGCGTTGCACTTATGATCGCCAGGTTGCGACTTGTTATGAGCGCCGGCCTGCAGGCCGGCGCTTTTAAAGTTGGAAGGGGAAGTCATTATTTTCTAATGCATACCGATAAATAACGCTTTGCAATCGGCCTTTTTAAGGAGGTGGCGGGTCAATGGAGCGCGGTTTATTCCGGATAGTGAGTGCTATAGAAGGAAATTCGAAATGGGGGCAAAGTATTTGCCGTCTTCAGCCCATTTATCAAAAAAACGATGATATCCGCAGTGAATTTGCCCGTGATTATACCCGTATTTTGCATAGCACGGCGTATAGACGGCTAAAACACAAGACACAGGTATTCTTTGCGACTCGCAACGATCATATTTGTACCCGCATTGAACATGTAAACCATGTGGCTTCGGTTAGTTATACCATCGCGAATTATCTGGGTTTGAATACGGAATTGACCAATGCAATCGCTATCGGCCATGATTTGGGCCATGCCCCGTTTGGCCATGCCGGCGAAGAAATTTTGCAGGAAATCGTGGTGCGGGAAATCGGCAAAACCTTCTGGCATGAACGTAATAGTTTGCGGTTTGTCGATCAATGTGAAACGCTGCCCGACAGCGAAGGGAATGAGCATAATCTGAATTTGACGTATGCGGTACGGGACGGGATCGTATGCCATTGCGGTGAAGTGGATGAAAACTCGATTTTTCCCCGCACAGAAGCATTTGACCTGTATGCAATAGAAAAGTCAAATCATTATCCGCCGTTTACCTGGGAAGGCTGTGTAGTCAAGATTGCCGACAAGATATCCTATTTGGGACGTGATATTGAGGATGCCCGCATGCTGAAGGTGTTAACCGTCAGCGAAACCAAGGAACTGGTCCGGATCGGCCGTGAATTTGGGAAAATCCGGGTAAACGAGATTAACAATACGCTGCTGATGCATCATTTTATTGTTGATTTATGCAAAAACAGTTCGCCGGAACAAGGGATTTCGTTTTCGGCCGATTATCTGAAACTGATCGATACGTTAAAAAAATTCAATTATGAGTATATTTACAAGCACGAACGGCTGACGAATTACAAACGCTATGCGGAACTGGTAATAGACAGCATTTATCATACGCTGCTTAACAGCTACAGAGGAAAAGGCACGTTGGCCGCGTTAGAGCGGTACCGGGATGTTTATCCGGTTCTGGTCCAGACTTTCAATGACTGGCTGCTCAAATATTCGGATATGGGCCGCAAAGACAAGAAGTGCGGCCGGTATCAGAATGAGATCCTGTATCGGCTCGAAAACCGGCAGGAGTATGCCCAGGCGATTGTTGATTACATTTCCGGCATGACAGATAATTTTGCCATTCGAATCTTTAATGAAATAACCACATTTTGAGGTAAGAGAAATGAGCCATTTTTTTGCTTTTTTATCGCGGTTGAAGTTTATTCAGCGCTGGGGCCTTATGCGCAATACGACCCATGAAAATATTCAGGAGCACAGTTTACAGGTCGCTATGATCGCGCATGGCCTGGCCGCGATCCGGAACACGTATTTTGGCGGCAGTGTTGATGAGGGGAAAGCTGCGTTGATGGGAATGTATCATGAGGTATCGGAAATTTTTACCGGTGACTTGCCAACACCGGTAAAGTATTTTAATCCGCAAATTAAAAATGTGTATAAGGAAATCGAAAGCCTGGCGCAACAAAAAATGGTTCATATGCTGCCTGACGAATTGAAATCCTCATATCGGAACTTGCTGACCAATCAGGAGGAAGATAAAGAATTATGGGAAATCGTGAAAGCGGCCGATAAGCTATGCGCCTATTTAAAATGCGTAGAAGAACTCAAGATGGGCAATCAGGAATTTTCGGCGGCTTTCCAAATGATCCGAAAGGAACTGGAAGAGAATAAGCTGCCGGAAGTTGGTTATTTTCTGCGTGTCTTTGTGCCGAGTTTCTCGCTGCCGTTAGACGAATTGCAGTATTTGGAAC
>CAYUNV010000152.1:5139-8285 GCA_964446265.1 uncultured Negativicutes bacterium
ACAACATGAAAGTGTGTAATCTGTGAATGTGCTTAAGTTGCGGTTATTCGTTTTTTGCATCAGGAGGTGAAAAGGATCCGGAGTTATTATGAAGCAATATTTGAAGTACTTTGAACGAGGGGAGAAAGAGGATGTCTACAAAAAGCATTAGAACGAAATTGGCAGTCATCGTGATTTCTTTGTTTGTTATTGCTCTGGCAGTTTTGGCCGGGTTAGATAATTGGCAGGCGAAGAAGTTGCTGGTCCAGGATGCGGAAACGAACCTTAAATCAGTTGTATTTGCGACCGGAACGGAAATCGGTTTATGGATTGATGGACGCAAAACGGAGGTAGCGGCGATTGCCCGGTCGCCGGTTATGGCTAGCGGCAACCGGGAGGCGATGCTGGCTTATTTGGCCAAGGAAATGGAAACCAACAAATTGTACGAAAATATTTTTTGGACGGATGAAAAAGGGAACTTTGATACGCGCGGCGTACCCGGCAATGCGGCAAATCGCCCTTATTTTCAGGCGGCTATGAAAGGAAATATGGCGGTTTCCGATCCGATAGTTTCTACGTCCACAGGGAAAACGGTTGTGATTATCTCAGCGCCGATCCGAAACGGCAATGAGATCATTGGCGCTTTGGTGGGAGCCATCAATATTGAAGAAGTGGAAAAGCGGGTTCTCGCCGTAAAGGTGGAGCAGACCGGTTATGCGTATGTGTTGAAAAATGACGGGATGATTCTCTTCCATCCGAATAAAGAAATGGCGAACAAGGTGAATGTCAACAGCGATGCCAACGCGACACCGGAATTAAAAGAAGCGGTCGCCAAAATGCTGAAGGGTGAAAAAGGGATCGCCAGCTATCCGTATAAGGGTGAAGATAAATATCTGTCCTATACGCCGATTGCCGGGACCACGTGGTCGTTGGCAGTGACTGTACCGGCGAATGAGGTCCTGGCAAAACTCCAAGCCTTTACGATAGGTGGAATTGTCACGATTGTTGTGATGCTTATCCTGGTAAGTATCATTATCTGGTTTGTCGTCAGCCGGACTGTGAAACCGTTGGGGATTTTGGAAGCGGCTGCCGGCCGCATCGCAAACGGAGATCTTACAGCAACCCGGATTGAAGTTGATTCGCAGGACGAATTGGGCCGGTTAGCGCGAGCGTTTGAAATAATGACTAGTAATTTACGCGACCTGGTGCGGCAGATCGGTAATTCCGCCGATCAAATCGCCGCTTCATCGGAAGAACTGACAGCTGGTTCGGAACAATCAGCGCAGGCTGTCACGCAAGTCGCAGGATCGATCAGCGACATGGCGCATGGCGCTGAAAAGCAAATGCAGGCAATCGATGAAACATCGGCCGTGGTAACCCAGATGTCGGCCGGTATTCAACAAGTAGCTGCCAGCGCCAACCAGGTGGCGGAAAATTCATCGGCAGCAGTGGAGCGGGCCAAAGAAGGCGATACATCTGTCGAAAAGGCAATCAGCCAGATGGCCCACATTGAAGAAACCGTCAACAATTCGGCCCAAGTTGTTGCAAAATTGGGCGAACGATCGAAGGAAATCGGTCAGATCGTCGATACGATTTCCGGGATTGCCGGCCAGACGAATTTATTGGCGCTTAACGCTGCGATTGAAGCGGCACGGGCCGGAGAACAGGGCAGAGGTTTCGCCGTTGTGGCGGAGGAAGTGCGTAAACTCGCCGAACAATCACAGGATGCGGCAAAACAAATTGCTGTTTTGATCAGCGAAATCCAAGGGGATACCGATAAGGCCGTTGTGGCCATGGGAGAAGGAACCCGGGAAGTGAAAGTCGGAACAGAAGTGGTTACGACGGCGGGCCAGGCGTTTAAGGAAATTGCAGCAACTATCCAGCGGGCGGCGGAACAAGTACGGGAAATTTCGGCCGCAATTCAACAGATGGCCGGTGGCAGCCAGCAGATTGTGGTTTCCGTGAAGGAAATTGATGGGCATAGCAAGACGATGGTAGAACAAGCTCAGACGGTATCGGCGGCGACCGAAGAACAATCAGCATCAATGGAAGAAATTGCTTCTTCGAGCCAGGCGTTGGCCCAGTTAGCGCAGGATTTGCAAGTTGCGGTGGCCAAATTTAGTCTATAAGCATATTTGCAAAAAAGATATGCGATAAAACAATTGTCAGTAGTTGACTTTTTTACCGTCCTCCCTTATACTGATATCAATCGAATAATTCTGCAAGGGGAGTAACCTTTACAGTATAGTCGTCAATACGGTGTTAACAACACCCGGCTATACTGGCACATGATTTTTGTGTCGGTAAGACTTTGCTTATGTGGTTAAATCATATAAGCAAAGTCTTTTTATTTTAGTGTCATAGAAAGTATTTATACTTTCTATGACACAATTGCAACCATCGGCTTTTGCCGTCGCTAACAAGTTCGGCGTAAGCCTGGTTTTCTAATATAAGTTTATCAAACATCGAGAAAGCGAGGGCGAAGACGGAATGTCGGAAAGACTGAGTTTGGAGGAAGTTCTTCGGGAGCATGGGGTTCCTTTGATTACGCTGGGAGTTAAAGCGTCCGAAGAAGATTGCCTGAAGTTAAGGGAACGGTTAATGGCGATTCGTAATTTGACAGCAGGAAAGGAGCAAGGGTATTTAGAAGTAGCTTGTACTTTTTATGTGGATGTGCACGATATTGACCGCTACCTATCCGGAGAACTTCCTAATTTGGCGGAAATTTATGCTTTCCCGGAAGATATAAAATCATTTAAGGAGTAATGAGATGAGAAAATTACTATTATTAACGTTTATGGTTATCTTTGCTTTTCAATCGGTGGGATTTGCTGCTGTAAGCGGATCTAGGAGTTCTTCTGCGCCAAAATCTGCGCCAAGCATTTCGCAACCGTCAACCAGTTCTACATCGTCGACCAGCACGACGTCAGGTTATAAACCTTCTGCGCCGGCTAGCAGTTACAGCGAAAAAGCGCCTGCTGCGGCAACGAAAACCCAGCAACAGGCACAGCAGTCAACAGGCAGCAGTTTCTTGCGCAATGCCGGATTGTTTGGCGGCGGCATGCTGTTAGGGAGTATGCTCGGCGGTATGTTTGGTTTTGGTTCGTCCGGTATGTTCGCTTCCATTATGGGCATGTTATTCAACGTAATGGCCATCGGTCTGCTGT
>CAYUNV010000153.1:0-490 GCA_964446265.1 uncultured Negativicutes bacterium
TGCAAGAGAAAAATAGTTAATGCAACTCATTATAAAAATGGTAAGGAGAAGAAAAGATGAATATAGCAAACAACTTAAGTGAAAGCGTAATTTTCCCAAAGGGAGAAAAAATCCCGGAACAGTATAGCAAGTATTTTATAGGCACAGCCTATCTTAGTATGCTCGCCCCAGGAGGGACGGAATTCAATTGTCCCATCGGCAATGTAACATTTGAACCAGGCGCAAGGAATAACTGGCATAAACATCCAGGCGGGCAAATTCTGTTAGTTACCGGTGGACATGGTTATTACCAGGAGGAAGGGAAGAGTGCCCGAGAACTTCATCCAGGCGATGTAGTGAAAATCGCCCCGAATGTAAAACATTGGCACGGAGCAACGCCTGACAGTTGGTTTGTACATCTTTCTATTGAAACAAATGTTCATGCCGGTGCACCGGAATGGTTGGAACCAGTAACAGATGAAGAATATGCTAATTTAAAATGAGGGAGCTT
>CAYUNV010000153.1:500-3207 GCA_964446265.1 uncultured Negativicutes bacterium
TGTTAATTGCAGAAGTAAGTGAAACATTTAGCATTTCACAGGATACACTACGCTATTATGAGCGCATCGGATTGATTCCCCATGTAAACCGTAATAAAAGCGGGATCAGGGATTACACGGAACACGACTGCAAGTGGGTCGAATTTATCAAATGTATGCGAAATGCAGGTCTTCCAATTGAAGTATTGATTGAATATGTTGCGTTGTTCCAAAAGGGTAGTGAAACGATCGAGGCAAGAAAAGAACTTTTGATTGAGCAGCGTAAACAACTCAAAGCAAAAATGGACGATATGCAGAAAACGTTAGATCGTTTGGATTATAAAATTGCAACGTATGAACAGGGGATTGGAGCGGCGGAAAAAAATCTAAACATAACAGAGGATATATGAGGGAAACTTCTTAAAAATTTTGCAACAAGCATCATCGAGTTTATTGTCCGCCAGATGAATATAATCCTATTTGTCTCAAATGATTGCCTAATCATATCAGGACACAAAAAATGAAGGGAAGACCAGATTTTACTGGACTTCCCTTTAAAATAATCATGCGTCTATCCGTTGATCATACTGTGCCCGCATGCGTTTTATATCTTCTTTAGGCGGAAGGCCAAACAGTCGGGAATATTCCCGACTGAACTGCGATGGGCTTTCATAACCTACTCGAAATGCGACATCAGCAGCATCGGTTGATCCGGAAAATAACAGACGCCGTGCTTCCTGCAAGCGCAATTGCTTTTGGAACTGAAGAGGGCTCATGGCAGTTACTTCTTTAAAGTGGCGGTGGAGCGAAGAGACACTCATATTGGCTATTTCTGCAAGTTCTTCGATCCGAAAAGGTCGATCATAGTGAACCATGATTTGTTCAATTACATTTCTAATTAGATAAATATAACTGCCTTCTATAGCGATTTGTTTCAATGTAACTCCGTGCTGTCCTTGAAGAACCCGATACAGAATTTCTTTTTTAAAAAGAGGAGCAAGAATAGGAATATCGTTAGGACTATTCAATAAATGGGCTAATCGGATAACTGCATCCAACAAGGGCGCTTCAATTCGGCTGACGAACATAGCTCGTTTAGCATTTTCTTTCGGGACAACTTGGGTTTCTAAATCACTTA
The DNA here is from genome assembly GCA_964446265.1 of uncultured Negativicutes bacterium. Classification (GTDB taxonomy): domain Bacteria; phylum Bacillota; class Negativicutes; order CTSoil-072; family CTSoil-072; genus CTSoil-072. The sequence continues at coordinate 1,618 of CAYUNV010000153.1, forward strand.
AGACATCCAGTATTTCTTTCGGAGTGAATTCCAGTTTGAGGGATAAATAGGGAACGTCAGGAGAGGCTTCCACTACCTGACCGATAACCGGCAAATCAACGGATGCAACCAGATAGTCGGCAGGACTGTATCGAAAGCGTTCCTGCCCCAGCCATACATCCTTTATACCTTGAACGATGATGCATAAGGAAGGTTTGAAAATTCCATACACTGGCCCAGTAACAGCAGATTGGCGGTTGAAAAATAAAGAGGGAATAGTAGTAGGATGAACGCCATCGCCTTCAGTATAGCGGTCGATGAGTTTGACGAGTTCTTCTTGCTGTATAGGTATTTGTCCAGACATATAAAATCATCCTTGTTCCTTCAAACGAATTTGATGATCTCATTATAATTCATATTTCGTCATTGGGTAAGTGGGCGTGAGAGGATTAGGCAATCATTTGACACGAATGAGATACCGATCTCTTACGTGTTTGCGGCATAATAAAAGTGAAGAAACTTACATTGCGACTTTCTTATGAACGCAAAATTATTTAAGGAGCTAGTAGAAGAAATGAATAATACATGGAAAATTTACATGCTGACCATGATCAGTTTCTTGGTTGGCACATCACAATTTGTTATTGTAGGTATATTAGATAAAGTCGCTGCTTCTGTCGGTGTATCGGTATCGACTGCAGGACAGTTAATTACTGCATTTGCACTTGCCAACGCAATTGGGACACCTCTAGTTATAGTAGCGGCGGCAAGAATAAATCAAAGGCGGCAATTATTATTGGCTCTTACATTCGTAATGCTTGGTATTGTTTCGATGCTCGCCTTTCCAGGCTTTGGCTGGATGATGGTTTCACGTGCCATACTTGGGGTTGGGACAGGCGTTTTTATTGTTTCTGCCTACTCGATAACCGCGAAACTTGCTTCTCCTGGGCATCAGGGCGAAGCAATGTCCAACATATCAATGGGATTTAGTGCTTCACTGGTATTTGGCGTTCCTATTGGCCGAGTCGTTACGGCAGCATATGACTGGCAGATGATCTTTTGGGGCATTGGTTTTCTCAGTTTACTGGGTAGTTTAGCTGTTGCTCGATTACTTCCATCTATCCCCGGAGATGCGCCGGTTCCTCTCAATAAACAATTTGGTTTCTTAAAAAGGCCGAGTGTGGCTGCAGCTCTTGGAGTAACGTTTCTTGTGTTTATCAGCTATTCGGTAGTTAATACGTACATAACTCCATTCTTAGCTTTTGTCAAACCGATGAGTGAGCAGGAAATAAGCAGTGTTCTCTTTGCTTTGGGTATAGCGAGCCTGATAGGATCAAAACTTGGTGGCTTTTTGGCCGATCGGATTGGCATACCTCGCACGCTCGTAGGAAGTATGGCTGTTCAGACACTTTCTCTTGCACTGGTATCGGTTAGTTCTGCTTCGACAATTATTATTATGTTAATCATGCTTTGGGCAACATCAGCTTGGATCTTCGGGCTGACCCAGAGTTTTAACATTGTCTCGCTTGCTCCAGAAGCTTCTGGCATCATGCTTAGCCTAAATAGTTCCGTTGTCCAACTCGGTTTTGCCGCTGGCGCTGGTATTGGCGG
>CAYUNV010000153.1:3219-8272 GCA_964446265.1 uncultured Negativicutes bacterium
TCGTCAGTTGGATCGGTGCGATCTCGGTCGCATTCGCATTTTGCGTAGCAGCTTTTTCCTTGGGCTTTATTCGTTCTAATATCAAACGTGCGGAGATTAAATGCTAAATAAAAAGAAATCATGTATTATGACATAATTTCGAGAAAATGATCAAAGTAACTTAACATTCAATATAGCTAAAAGAAGTAAAAAGGGAGATTTGAAAAATTATGAGTTTCACCATGTATGTACCTACGAAAATCCTATTTGGCGAAGGAACGCTCAATGAACTTCATAAACAGGAGATGCCAGGGGGAAAAGCGATAATTGTTATTTCTAACGGGAAGTCAACAAGAAGTAATGGTTACTTGGCAAGGACAGAAGAACAGCTTCGTCTGGCAGGAGTAGAAACGGTTGTGTTTGATAAAGTACAGCCGAATCCATTGAAGGACACAGTGATGGAAGGTGCTGCTTTTGCGAAGGAAAACAACTGTGATTTCGTAGTTGCACTCGGTGGCGGCAGTTGCATTGACTCGGCCAAAGCGATTGCTATTATGGCAGTAAACGAAGGCGACCTTTGGGACTATGTTGCCAGCGGCACTGGGAAGAAAAAACCGATTGTCAATGAACCTTTGCCCATTATTGCCATTAGCACGACAGCGGGAACCGGTTCCGAGGCTGATGCAGGTTGTGTCGTTACGAATCCGGAAACGAACGAAAAGGTCGGCATTAAGACGCCGGTGCTTTTTCCAAAGCTTTGTATTGAAGATCCAGAACTTATGAAGAGCGTACCGCCGAGCTTTACGGCTTATCAGGGGTTTGATGCGTTGAGTCATAGTTTGGAAGGATATGTTTCTAAATTTGCGAACCCTATGAGCGATATGTACGCCATCACAGCCATCGAAAACGTCGGTCGCTATTTGGCGCGTGCAGTCAGGGACGGTAATGATAGGGAAGCTAGAGAACATGTGGCTTTTGGGAACATCCTATCCGGAACGGTTATGTGTGTTGGGACGACTTCCAGCCAACATTCATTGGAACATGCGTTATCGGCTTATCATGAAAATCTGCCGCATGGAGCCGGACTTATCATGCTGAGCCGCGCATATTTCACAAACATCATTGAGCATCATGCATGCGATGAACGATTTGTTCGCATGGCTAGGGCCATGGGTATGGAAGACGCTAAAGAGCCGATGGATTTCATTGCGGCGTTAGAAAAACTTTTACAAGATTGCGGCGTAGCCGATTTGAAAATGAGCGACTATGGTATTACGCCGGATGAATTTCCGAAGATGGCGGATAATGCCATGGGTCCGATGGGCGGGCTTTTCGCTTGCGACCGTGTACAGTTGACCAGAGAAGACTGCATCACCATCTACGAGAAATCGTACAAATAACGAATAGGAGACAACAAATGCGAAAGATCTTCACTTTGGTTTTGTCTAGCCTTATGATTTTTTCACTCACTGCCTGTGGTAATGGCGGGAATGCAAATTTAAACGCTTCTACCCAAAAGACGGCAGCACCTGTCACCGATAAAGATAACCAGACAAGCGATAAGAGTTCGGGAGATAAAGCTGTAAGTACGAAAGACAAAAAAATTCTCGTCGCATATTTTTCTCATAGTGGCAATACACGAAGAGCCGCAACACAAATACATGCTCTTGTAGGCGGCGATCTCGTTGAGATCAAGACGGCAACGCCGTACCCTATCGGCTATGATGAATGCGTCGAAGTTGCGAAAACGGAAAAAGAAACAAATGCCAGACCGGAAATTTCTACAAAAATAAATGATATGGATAGTTATGATGTGATTTTTGTCGGGTATCCAATCTGGTGGCATACAGCGCCAATGCCGATTTATACTTTCCTTGAATCCTATAATCTTTCCGGCAAAACTGTAATTCCTTTCTGTACGAGCTATAGCGGCGATATTGCGGAAAGCATGGGTACAATCAATAGCCTTTGCCCTAACTCCAACATATTGGAAGGACTTACCGCTAATGATTCGAATAAAATCGAGCCATGGCTGATTAGAATTGGCATACGTTAATAATAGATAGAACGGAAGCGGCAAATTTTCATTGTTAGGATAGATCACAACGAAAAGAAAGAAGGCTAAGATAATGGAAAAACGTATTTTGGGCAAGAGTGGTTTAGAGGTTTCGGCAATCGGGCTCGGCTGCATGGGGATGAGTCACGGTTATGGTCCGGCTTCGGATAAAAAGGAGTCAATCGCAATCATTCATAAGGCGATTGAATTGGGTGTGACTTTTTTTGACACGGCGGAAATTTATGATGACAATGAAATTTTGGTAGGTGAGGCGTTGGCTCCCTATCGTGATCAGGTGGTTATTTCGACGAAGTGCGGCATTAAAAATGTCAATGGAAAACAAGTGGTGGACGGGAGTCCGGAAGAAATCCTTCATTCGGCGGAAAAATCGCTAAAACGCCTGGGCGTTGACACCATTGACTTGTACTACCTCCATCGAGTGGATGTTAATATTCCCATCGAAGAAGTGGCGGAAACCATGAAGACGTTGATGCAACAAGGGAAAATTCGTCATTGGGGTCTTTCGGAAGCGGGAGTGCAGACGATTCGCCGTGCGCATGCAGTGTGCCCGTTGACCGCGATACAAAGTGAATATTCCATGATGTGGCGTCAGCCGGAGAAAGAATTGTTTCCTGCCTTAGAAGAACTGGGAATTGGATTTGTTCCCTTTAGTCCGTTAGGCAAAGGCTTTTTAACTGGAACTATCCAAAAAGAAGCGAGCTTTGGCAAGACGGATTTTCGCAGCATTGTTCCACGGTTCACGCCGGAAAATATTAAGGCAAATCAAGTGCTTGTAAACCTTATAAAAGAAGTGTCTGTCAATAAGGGGGCAACCCCTGCGCAGGTTGCTCTTGCTTGGGTATTGGCGCAGAAGCCGTGGATTGTTCCGATTCCGGGAACTCGTAACATGAAACGCTTGGAAGAAAATTTAGGGGCGGCAAACGTAAAACTTTCGGAGCAGGAAGTTGCCGCTCTAAATGAAGCATTGGACAAAATCACCGTAGCCGGTGATCGCTATCCAGCAGGATCTGATGCCGCAAAGCGGGTAGGAAAATAAGACGTTTGCAACAAATATAATCATTAATAATTTTTGATAATGGGAGTGAGATAAGATGAAAGTAGTGTTAGTCAACGGCAGCCCGCATGAAAAGGGCTGCACCTATACGGCATTGATGGAAGTGGCAGAAACCTTGCAGAAGGAATGGATAGACACCGATCTCTTTTGGATTGGCAACAAGCCTTTATCTGGCTGTATTGCTTGTAAGTTCTGCGTAGAGAAGAAAAAATGTGTTTTCGACGACAGAGTCAATGAGTTCCTTGCGATTGCAGCAGAATATGATGGTTTTATCTTCGGGACTCCGGTTCATTGGGGCGCTGCAAGCGGCGCTATGACTTCATTTTTGGATCGGGCCTTTTATGCTGATTTGTGTGGTGGGAGAAAATCGTTTTATCTAAAACCGGCTGCGGCGGTTATATCGGCAAGACGCGCTGGAACGACTGCGACTTACGATCAAATGAATAAATATTTTGGTTTGCTGCAAATGCCGATTATATCGTCACAATATTGGAATATGGTGCATGGAGCAACGTCTGAAGATGTAAAACAAGACTTGGAAGGGTTGCAGACAATGCGTACGCTGGCACGAAATATGGCGTTCTTTCTAAAATGCAAAGAAGTCGGTTTAAAAAACGGTGTATCGTTGCCAGATCAGGAAGTTAGTGTATTTACAAATTTTATTCGTTGAACGGAGGAACTTTATGAAATTGAAGTATCCAAAGCTGCTTGCCGCAATCCTGCTTTCTATGAGTATGGTTGTTTCAAGCAACGCTATGGCAGCAGAAAAAGCGGATAAGCCTATAGTTATTCAGGAACAGGGAAATTTTGCTGTGGGAGGAACTGTTATTCAGACGCCGGGTACCTTTGATCCTCTGAATCCAACTATTCCGGACGGACAGACACTCCATGGCGACCATGCTTCGGTATTCTACCAAATTCCGCAGAAGGCTCGTAAGTATCCACTTGTATTCTTGCATGGTGCGGGTCAGTCAGCGAAAACATGGGAAACAACACCGGATGGTCGGGAAGGCTTTCAGAATATTTTTCTGCATCGTCGCTATGGTGTGTATCTGATGGATCAACCGCGACGCGGTGAAGCCGGACGCAGCACAGTACCAGGAACGGTTTCGGCTACGACTGATGATCAGTTTTGGTTCGGACAGTTTCGTCTCGGTATTTGGCCGACGTTTTTCCCAGGCGTGCAATTCTCTCACGATCCAGAAGCTTTGAACCAATATTTTCGCCAAATGACCCCAAATACTGCGCCGTACAATGCCGACGTGGTTTCTGATGCTGTTGCGGCCTTATTCCAAAAAATTGGGCCGGGCATTCTGGTTACGCATTCGCAGGGAGGAGGTCCTGTCTGGCTTGCGGCGATAAAAAACAAAAATGTTCGCGCTGTTGTAGCTTATGAGCCGGGCAGTCAGTTTGTTTTTCCTGAAGGCGAAGTTCCGGAGGCAATGCAAAGTGGTGCAGGCCCTCTTGCGGCAGCCAATGTAGCATTGGCGGAATTCATGCAGCTCACAAAGATACCTATTGTCATTTATTATGGCGATAATATTCCTGATCAGGTTTCGCCGAATCCAGGACAGGATGGATGGCGTGTGCGTTTAGCAATGGCAAGACTTTGGGCGGATGCTGTCAATCGACACGGCGGCGATGCGACCATTGTTCACTTGCCAGAAATCGGAGTTTATGGCAATACCCATTTCTTGTTTGCGGATCTGAACCAAATGAACATTTGTGAGAACCTATGGAGCTGTCGAGAAACGCGAACAAGTAAAGTAAGGTAGCAGGATGATGATATGAGGAAAAATACTATTAAGAAATTTATCGATGTGATATTGTTGGGGCTGTTCTTCTATGAAGCCGGTACTATGGCTTTTGCGAGCCATATTCATGAAATATTGGGCTGTGTCTTTTTTGTTCTGCTCGTTATTCATAATGTGCTCAATAAAGGC
>CAYUNV010000154.1:0-8238 GCA_964446265.1 uncultured Negativicutes bacterium
CTTGTCTATGGTCCCGGAGGCAGGTATAGGATATGCCCTGTACCCTTTTTCCTGCACTTGTCCTTCCGCTGATTTCTTCGCCGCCGATTCCGTTGCCCCAGCGACTTTATACCACTTTGCGTCTTTAGTACGCGAATTTACCAATAAAAAACCAACCGAACTTTCATCTTTGCCAGAAGAAGTGATCCCCGTGTACCAATAAACCCGGTCATCATTGCCATATATTAAATGCAACTGGTCACCCTTCGGCTTTAAGGTACCGGTCTTGGCTAACAGAGAGTTCCAGTAGCCATTCACATATTCACCCCAACCGGCGATCTGGCGGTAAATAAAGCTTTCCGGCTGTATCCGGTCTACCCATTCGGGAACATTGTCCATCGAATATTTTTTTATTTCACCGGTTTGAGCGTTGACAAGCACCACACCAACCGCATCCGGCCCGCTGTAGCCGACCTTATTTTTATACAACGTTACAACCCAATACGGGTTTAAATCATCATCTACTTCAAATGAATAATCCATCATACCGGCGTTGATAATTCCATGAAAATATAAATACCGCGGCAAATAATCCATGACAAAGCCATTGGTCTGAACTTTCAGATAAACCGGCTTGCTGTTTACCTGCTGGATCAATTTCACGTCCTGGGGATTCGTAGCCGATACCATGACATAGCCTTTGCTTCCCTGGGAAAAATTAGTAATCCATTGGAAAATGCCACGATGTTCCAACGGCGCAACATAATAGAGCTTATTTTGCACTTTTTGCAACACCAGAGTTCCTAGCCGCGTCTCACTACCCAGGGCCGGAACTTCACCGACTTTTTTTTCCGCTAGCTTTATCGCCGTTTCTTCGTCTACAATACGGATCTGCGATAAGTTAATCGGTTCCACGTCCGACGTGAAGGAACTTTCCTCTACCGGTCCCAGCAAATTCCGGTACGATTGACTGAAAAACACCGGATGGCTGAGAATGACCGGAAGAACGATCAGATTTAGAATCCCCACGGCCAGAAATACCGCGCCGGCCATTGCTATCTTTCTGATTGCCGGTGTAATATGATGGCCACTGATATCGACCACTTTACCCGTTTCAGAGCGGCCGCCCAGAAACATTTTTTCCAGTAAGCGGCCCCAAGGAGAGTTGGACAAGGCCGCCCGGCCTTTTTGCAATAGGGGGCGAGCCAAGAAAAACAGCAGTATCCAGCCCCAAAACAGCAAAGGCAATGACCAATCTGTAAATCCAAAAGCAAACACCGGCATTTCAAAATACAAGTAAATAAAATTCAAAAATAGAAATAAACCGACCATCCATGCCATACGTCACACCTCATCGCCGAAAAAGTCTATACCTTTATATCATACCACGTTTTATGACTTGCAGGCCACAGTTGAAAAAGAAAAAGATGCCCGTCAATCACAACAGGCATCTCTATTATTCCCGTATTTAACACCACCGGTCCAATTCAACCTGCGGTCGGCAAACTACCATAACCGGTCAGTTCTCCGCAAATTTTTTCCCAGACAACAATCTGCGCTTTGGCAAAGCCGTTGAAGGTAGTGGCCGAGGCCGAACTGTATGCACCGCAGTTTCGCACCAGGATTAGATCGTCCATTTCCAAAGGAAACGTCAGTTTGTCCCGAAAAAGAACATCCAACGAATCGCAACTCGGGCCGGCAAAAGTCGCCAATATCTCGGTCCCGGTCTTAAACGTCTCCATATCGTATTGCCAGTGGTCAAAAATAATTCCGGAGAAAGTGCCGTACAGGCCTTCATCCAAAAAATACCACTGTTGGCCGTTCCGTTGCTGCGTCCCAATCACCCGGGTAATCAGGTTCATTGCGGTACCGCAAATAAACCGCCCCGGCTCCGCCCACACTTCGATACCGGAAAAATGAGTTTTCAACATGGAAGAAATTTCATCGGTCATGGCTGTTACATCAATTTTTTGCGTTCCGTCCGGGATCGGAAAACCGCCGCCAATATCCAGTAACCGCAATTGGAAGCCATCGGCGGCCGCTTCATCGAACAATTCCCGGCAAATTTGCAAGGCCGTTAAATAAGCCTCTGAACTGGTGGATTGACTGCCGACATGAAAACATAACCCCGCTACATCCAATCCTTTTTCCCGGGCTATCCGCAGCAGATGCAACGCTTCGTCCGGCGCAGCCCCAAATTTTTTATTCAAATCAACGAGTGCTTTCGGATTATCGACCCGAATCCGCAATAATACGGTAGCGCCAGGGATTGCGCCGGCGATTTTTCCGATTTCACTCTCACTGTCAAATGTAAACTTATGGATACCTTTTTGACGGGCTACTTCCAGACCACCGGCAGTTTTCACAGGGTTAGCATAAACCATCCGTTCCGGCTCGATCCCAAGGTCGGACAGCATCCGCATTTCTCCATCGGATGCAACATCAAAACAAGATCCTAAGGCGGCCAACGTCTTGATAATCCGCTCATCCGGGTTTGATTTCACTGCATAATGCACCTTTATTCCCGGCATCTGCTCCGTCAAAAAAGAATAATTACGAGCAACTTGTTCCAACGACAACACCAAAGTCGGCGTGCCGTAGGCATTGGCGATTTGCTGCACTGCAGCCTGTGATAAAGTAAAATACTGTTTCATATCCATCTCCTATCTTTCGGGAAGTATCCGGAAGGTCTTGTCCTTCCGCCAGAAGGGAAAAATTACGATATGATTTTATCACATATGCTCAAAAGTGCAATAGAAAAATGCAAAAAATTAAAGTGAAACTGTGTAATTCTAAAAAAAATAAAGGAAAATAGGAGAAAAAATAAAATCCGGACAAAAATGTCCGGATTTTGCCTATTCTTCGACAAACGTAACTTTCTTCATCACGTCGCCGGGCGTAATCGTATCAACAACATCCATGCCGGAAATTACTTGGCCAAACACCGTGTGCATTCCATCCAAATGCGGCTGCGGTTCATATACGATAAAGAACTGGCTGCCACCGGTATTCGGTCCGCGATGGGCCATGGAAAGAGCGCCTCGAACATGTTTGCGCGGATTCCCTTTGGTCTCGCAGGGAATCGTATATCCTGGTCCACCGGTGCCATTGCCGTTCGGGCAGCCGCCCTGGGCAACAAAACCTTTTATAACCCGGTGGAAAGTGAGTCCATCATAGAAACCTTCCTTGATCAGCTTTTCAAAATTAGCAACCGTCTTCGGCGCCTCTTCCGCAAACAGCTCGATCGTAATCGTTCCTTTATCCATCTCAATCACTGCTTTTTTCATGTACACCCTCCATTCATTTCTTATCGGTGTCATTATACCATGTTATGCGGATATCTGCATTATAATAATGCGGATATCGCCGCCGCTGTCTTTCGTACTTCCTGAATAATTTCATTGCACAGGTCGCCTTGCAGGCGCGAAGTCGGTCCAGACAAGCTCAACGCCGCCACAATGTGGTCCCGGCCCATAATCGGCGCCGCAATACAAGTCAGCCCCAGCTCCAATTCTTCGTCATCCACAGCAAAACCTTTCGCGCGGATCGCGGTTAATTCACCCAACAATACAGTCCAATCGGTAATGGTCTTGTCCGTAAATGCCGGCAGCGGCGCGCCTTCAAATTTTGCCAATTGCTGGGGATCGCTAAACGCCAGCAAACACTTGCCTACCGCCGAACCGTGGCAGGCAGATACCGACCCGACGCCAGGCGTAAAACTAAGCACCTGCTGGCTCTCAAATTTATCAATAATGATTTGCTGTGGATATTGTTCCGCTTGAGGATCCAATACGGCAATATGGACGACTTCATTGCACTTCTCCGATAAGGCCCGGGCCAGCGGGGCAGCAATGTTTTGCAATGGCATTTTTCGGCGCATCTGCATGCCTAACGAATACAGCTTTAGTCCCATCCAATATTTCCCTGTTTCCGGGTTTTGCTGGACAAACCCTTTATTTTCCAATGTCGCCAAGGTTCTGCACACCGTACTCTTATACATGCCTAACGCGGAACTGATCTGTGTAACACCCATTTCCTTTTCTTCTTGCTGCAGCAGCAGTAATATATCCAGGGCCCTGGCAATAGATTGGATTGAGTCTTTATCATTACTCACGCATACCATACTCCTTCTCCGATTGTTCCTTTCACTGGAACTGCGTTCCGTTAATTGGATCCATAACAGTATTCGGCGCTATTGCGAATGGTCTTCGCCAATAGCAAAACAATAGTGGAATTATTTTAGCATAAATATCGTGAAATTCCTACCTTCCTGCCAGAAACTCCGCCCCCCGGCGATCGTCCGGAAAATACGGCTAGTACCAAACGGTATTACCATCACGGGTACGGGTAAGGAAAAACCTCCGTTCCACTTTGGATCCCGGAGGCGTTCGTCCCGATCGCGATGCTCTTTACCGCATCATTTCTTTGTTCGGCGGACTAGCTGCAAAGTCCGCTGGCCCATTGCCAAGAGTTTTGTGCAATTGCGCCGTATCCAGTTCTTTTTCCCATTTCGAAACAACAACAGTAGCAACGCCGTTGCCGACCAGGTTGGTCAACGCCCGACCCGTTGACATGAAGCGGTCAATCCCGAAAATCACCGCTAAGGCAGCTACCGGAATTCCAGGGATCACCGACAGCGTCGCCGCCAGTACAATAAATCCGCTGCCGGTTACACCGGAAGCCCCTTTCGAAGTCAGCAGCAAGACCGCAATAATCGTCAGTTCTTGCACCAAGGTCAGCTCAATATTCGTCGCCTGTGCTAAAAAAATAGCTGACATGGTTAAATAAATCGAAGTGCCGTCCAGATTAAACGAATAGCCGGTGGGGATAACAAGCCCAACAACAGGTTTTGAACATCCCAGCCGTTCCATTTTATCAATCATTCTCGGCAATACGCTCTCCGAGGAAGACGTCCCCAACACAATCAGCAATTCTTCCTTAATGTAGGCAATAAATTTCAGCAAACTGAAACCAGCCCATTTAGCGACCGGCCCCATGACAACAAAAATAAAAATAATACAGGTTATGTAAAAAACACCTAATAATTTGCCCAACGGCCCCAGCGACGCAATGCCGTATTTCCCAATCGTAAAGGCCATTGCTCCAAATACGCCCAGAGGCGCCACTTTCATAATGATATCGACAATCTTAAAAAACGCATGCGAAACGTCGCTGATCAGCAAATAGACATTTCGGCCCTTCTTGCCCATCATCGACAATGCCGCGCCGAACAGCAGGGAAAACAACAGCACCTGCAAGATATCACCCTTGGCAAATGCATCCACTACCGTCGAAGGAATGATATTCATAAAAAAATCCAACGTACTTTGGGATTTGGCCGCGGTTGTATACGCCGAAATCACCTTGGTGTCCAACGCTGATACATCGACATTCATCCCTACTCCAGGTTGGAAAATTTTCACTGCTACTAAGCCCATGATCAAAGCCAACGTAGTAATGACCTCAAAATAGATCAATGCTTTCGCCCCGACACGGCCAACTTTTTTCATGTCATCCATACCGGCAATACCGGTAACAATCGTACAAAAAATAATCGGACCAATGATCATTTTGATCAGTTTAATGAACGCATCTCCCAGCGGCCGCATACTTTCGCCGACAGATGGATAAAAGTGACCTAATGCCACACCAACAATAATCGCAACAAATACCTGGAAATGAAGGGATGTAAAAAATGATTTTTTCATGAATGGCACTCCCATTCCTCTCTGTTAATAATCACGGATCATAAATAAAATATGTTTTTAACGCATTATTCATAGAAATAAAATATCATAAACCCATGGAAAAAGAAAGCTTTTTTCTTTGCTCGCACCAACAAAAATTAGTCTTACTCCTTTTTCGCAATCCTTTTTATCCCGCCCGCGTTGAAGTGGCGATTAAATAGTTAATAAAAAGACCCGGATCTATGCAAAGATCCGGGTCTTTTCCTGCCGAGCATGGCTTGTTAATTATAATCGTAAAATCCTTTACCAGTTTTGCGCCCCAAATATCCAGCCTGTACCATTTTCTTCAACAACGGGCATGGACGGTATTTCGGATCGCCAAAACCATTGAACAGGACTTCCATAATATACAGAATCGTATCATTGCCGATTAAGTCCGACAATGCCAATGGGCCCATTGGGTGGTTAAAACCAAGTTTGGCGACATTATCAATATCTTCCGCATTGGCAACCCCTTCAGCCAGAGTATAAATTGCCTCATTAATCATGGGGATCATGATTCTATTACCGACAAACCCCGGGGAATCATTTACTTCAACCGGTGTTTTGCCTAGTGCTTCTGCCAACGCTTTAATGGTGGCAAACGTCTCCGGGCTTGTTGCCAATCCTTTAATGACTTCAACCAATTTCATTACCGGTGCCGGATTAAAGAAATGCATGCCAATGACTTGCGCCGGGCGTTGCGTAAAAGATCCCAGTACCGTAATCGGCAAGGAAGATGTATTGCTCGCTAAAATGGTTTTGGGCGGACACAATTTACAAAGAGTTTGAAAAATTCCTTTTTTCAACTCAATATTTTCGACTGCAGCCTCAACAACCAAATCGACGTCGCAAGATTTCTCATCTAAATCGACGACACCGGAAATTCGTTGCATGATTTCATCCCGGGATTCTTGTGTCATTTTTCCCTTTTCAACCATTTTATTCAAGTTTTTAGAGATTCCGGTAATCCCGCGTTGTACAAACTCATCTTTAATATCGCGGATCACTACTTCCAAACCGCCCTGCGCCATAACTTGGGCGATGCCGCTCCCCATTTGTCCCGCTCCAATAATTAATACTCGTTGAATAGCCATTAATAAAGACCTCCCTCTCGCTTTTATTGTTATCAGCCTGCCATCCCGCTTATGCGCAGCATGAACAGGCCTTAACAAACAACAATGGATCCCTTATACAATTAGATCCGTTCAACTACCATGGCAATTCCTTGTCCGCCGCCGATGCACAACGTCGCCAGCCCGTGTTTGCCATTTCTCGCCTCTAAAGCATGCAGCAAAGTAACCAAAATCCGCGCACCGCTGGCGCCGATCGGGTGGCCGATTGCGGTTGCGCCGCCATTGACATTCACCTTGTCCATCGGGAAATTGAGTTCCTTCCCTACCGCCAGGAATTGCGCCATAAACGCTTCATTGGCTTCAATCAAATCCAAATCTTCAACCTTCATCCCCGCTTTAGCCAACGCTTTCCGAGTGGCAGGAATCGGCCCGGTACCCATGATGCTGGGCTCAACGCCTGCCGACGCATAAGAAACAATCTTGGCGATCGGTTTCACGCCTAATTCTTTGGCTTTATCAGCCGACATGATGACAAATGCCGCTGCGCCATCGTTAATCCCTGACGCATTGCCGGCCGTAACCGTCCCATCTTTTTTGAAGGCAGGTTTCAGACAGCTTAACGTCTCCGGCGTCGTTCCACGCCGTGGATATTCATCGGTATCGAATACCGTATCACCTTTTTTCCCTTTGATGATTACCGGAACAATCTCTTTTTTAAACGCGCCGCTATCGATAGCCGCAATCGCTTTATTTTGCGACTCGGCCGCCTCTTTGTCTTGCTGTTCGCGTGTAATTCCGTATTGCGCCGCTACGTTTTCCGCAGTGATCCCCATGTGGTAGTCATTAAATGCGCACCATAAGCCATCCTGGATCATAACGTCAACAACCTTGGCATTACCCATACGATATCCCCAGCGGGCTTTACTTTCCAAAACATATGGAGCATTGGTCATGCTTTCCATCCCACCTGCAACTACCACGTCAGCGTCACCGGCTTTGATAGCCTGGGCGGCCATCGCAACCGCTTTCAGACCAGATCCGCACACCTTATTGATCGTCAAAGAAGGAATTTCCACCGGTAAGCCAGCTTTTACAGACGCCTGACGAGCAGGGTTTTGTCCTAATCCAGCCTGCAAAACATTCCCCAAAATTACTTCGTTCACATCATCATTGGAGATGCCGGCCCGTTTTATTGCTTCCTGAACAACAATACTGCCCAATTCCGGTGCGGATAACGAACTTAAACCACCATTGAAACTACCTACTGCGGTACGAACCGCGCTAACAATAACCACTTCACTCATAGATACACCACCCTCGCTAATATTGTTTATTATTGAAGCTTCAAGCCCATTGGCTCATCGCGGAACAGTCTGGCATCCATTAATTTCAAATCCGGAGCAACGATCACCGGGAACTCAATGAACGCCAGCACATCTTTTTCCAAGTCAACGCCC
>CAYUNV010000155.1:0-8236 GCA_964446265.1 uncultured Negativicutes bacterium
TCGGATATACTGGGATTTTCCGATTATGAGAAACAAATTATGGCGACTGTAGCATACTATCACTCCCGGTTTACACCATCAATGGAAGATAGTTATTTCGCCTCGCTATCGGATGAACAGCGGATGGTTACTGCCAAGCTGGCGGCAATCCTTCGGCTTGCGGATGCGATGGACCGCAGCCATCGGCAAAAAGCGATTGATTGCCAGATTGCGTTGAAGAGTGATAAACTGTTAATTCAAGTAAAAAGCAATGAAGATATGTCTTTGGAAGAATGGACGTTTGCCGATAAAGCGGATTATTTTGAAGAAGTTTTTGGCATATTGCCAATATTACAGATACGGGTTGGGTGATGATATGGTTAAGGCGGCAGGAAATTTCATCAATCGGGAACTTAGTTGGCTGAAATTTAATCAACGAGTCATGGATGAAGCGGCAGATCGGTCAAATCCATTATTGGAACGATTAAAATTTATTGCGATAACGAGTTCGAATTTGGACGAGTTTTTTATGGTTCGGGTAGCAGGTCTGAAACATCAACTGGAAAATGGCATTAACCATCATGATATCGCCGGGTTGAGCGTGAAAGAGCAGCTCGAAGCCATTTCGGAAGCAACTCATGTCTTGGTGAAGCAACAGTACACGTATTATAAACTCATTTTGAAAAAATTAGAAAAGGAAGGAATTTTGTTTCCCCAGATTCATGATCTTACAAAAAAGGAAAGAGAATGGTTGGAGGCATATTTTATCAATACGGTGTATCCTGTTCTCACACCGATGGCGGTAGATGCCAGTCATCCCTTTCCCTTTGTAGCCAGCCGCAGCCTGAATTTGGCCATCGCGATTAACCGTGACGGCAAAGAGATGCAGACAGCTATTGTCCAAGTTCCTTCGGTTTTGCAGCGGATTGTTGAAGTTCCGGGTACACGGGAAGAACGTTGTTTTGTTTTTCTGGAAGCGATTATTGAAGAATATTGCCGGTATTTGTTTGTCGGTTATTCTGTTCAAAAAGTATTTCCGTTTCGGATTACACGCAATGCAGATTTATTTCTGGATGAACATGATGCCGAAGATTTGTTGGCGGAAGTGCAAAAATCACTGCGCCGGCGTAAATATGGCCAGGAAGTCCGCTTGGAAATTGCCAAGACGATGACAGATGTCGGCAAGCAATTTGTTTACGATGCATTGAACCTGACGGATCAAGATATTTATGAAGTTTCCGGCCCGTTGGACCTTGCCTGTTTCATGAAATTTTACGACTTGGAGGGCAAGGATGAATTGCGGTATCCGCCGATTGCGCCGCAGGTGCCGCAAGATCTGCTGGCTGCAAAAGGGAAAAATTTATTCGAAGAAATTCGGGAACGGGAAATATTGCTTCACCATCCCTATGAATCGTTTGAGGCGGTAGTGAAATTTGTCCAGCAAGCCGCCGTTGATCCCCGTGTTTTGGCGATTAAACAAACGTTATACCGGGTTAGCGGTCAGTCACCGATTGTCAAAGCATTGGCGCAGGCTGCGGAGAATGGCAAACAAGTTACTGTTTTGGTCGAATTAAAGGCGCGTTTTGATGAAGAAAATAATATTGTGTGGGCTCGCAACCTGGAGGAAGCGGGATGCCATGTCATTTATGGGTTAGTGGGTCTCAAAACCCACTCCAAGATTGTGTTGGTTGTAAGGCGCGAGGATGAAGGAATCAAACGCTATGTTCATTTTGGTACCGGAAATTACAATGATGCGACTGCTAAATTTTATACGGATATGGGCTTATTCACGGCCAACGATCAATTTGGCGCGGATGCTTCCGCTTTCTTTAATTTGATTTCCGGATACTCCGATCCGCCCGTATGGAATAAAATTGCCGTTGCGCCGTTGGGATTACGGGAGAAATTTAATGAGCTAATCGATCGGGAAATACAGTATGTTTTAGCCGGTGGCGAAGGCCGGATTGTGGCCAAAATGAATTCGCTGGTTGACAAGAAAGTTATTTTGCGGTTGTACGAAGCCTCGAAAGCTGGTGTGAAAATCGATCTGATTGTTCGAGGGGTTTGTGTTTTGCGGCCCGGCATACCCGGGATTAGTGAAAATATTACTGTCCGCAGCATTGTTGGACGGTTTTTGGAACACAGCCGGATCTTTTATTTTGCCAATGGCGGCGACGAAAAAATTTATTTATCGAGTGCGGATTGGATGTTTCGTAATCTGGAAGAACGGGTGGAAATCCTCTTCCCGATCGAAGGGGACGCACATTTGAAACGAATTAAGGATTACTTACAGTTGATGCTGGATGATAATTGTAAAGCGCATATTTTGAAGACTGACGGCAGCTACCGGCCTGTTTTGCGCCGGGGCAAGGCGATTAACAGCCAGGAAATTTTGTTGAAGCAGGCAATAGACGCAGTAGAACTAGTGCCTTTGTTGGCGAAACAAAAAATCCAGCCGTGTGTTGCTAAGGATGAATTTCGTGTATAATTGCTTGGGATATTGTGAAAAACAAGATGGGTGGCGATTTCGCCACCCATCAGAAATATTATTGATTATTTTATGACCAATACCGGGATGTCTGAATACGTAACTAACTTATGGGCTATACTACCGAGAAGTACCCTGGCGATACCGCCAAGGCCCCTTGTCCCGCATATAATAAGATCGGCAGATATTTCATGCGCGCACCGAATGACTTCGACGTCACGTGGGTAGTAACGGATAATCCGGAATTTTTATACTTCTCTTGGATTTGGGCGAATTTTTGATCCGCCACTTCCCGGTAAGCGCCTTCGAGTGGCCGATAGAATGTATCTTCTAAAGCAAAATAGTCATAGAGTTCTAGAACAAAGATTGCATGAACTGTGGCATCGACTTGGCGGGCCATGTCGCACGCCCAATCCAAAGCCCGTTCACTATCAGCCGACCCATCGTATGCGACAAGGATTTTTTTTACGGACATAGTGATCGCCTCCTCACAATTTGGTATATGGGGATCATTGCCAATAATCCCTGATAGAAGCTTCAATTTCATTATACGCCAAAAATTATTGGAAACAAAGGGAATTCACGAAATAATTGGATAATTAATTATATTCTTTTAATAATATTGTGAAAGGTGATAGTATGCAGCGTTGGATTATTCATATTGACATGGATGCTTTTTTTGCTGCTGTCGAGCAGCGGGATAATCCGCAGTTGCAAGGTTGCCCTGTGATTATTGGCGGCTTAGGCGGCCGTGGCGTGGTTGCGACGGCTTCCTATGAAGCTCGCCGCTTCGGCGTACGTTCCGCGATGCCAATGACAGAAGCTCGTCGGCGCTGCCCTCAGGGCGCATATTTGCCAGGCGACCACAGGAAGTATGCCCAAGTTTCCTGTCAAATCATGAAAATTTTAGAGGATTTTTCGCCGCTGGTAGAACCGTTGTCTTTGGATGAAGCCTTTCTGGATGTGAGCGGCATGGACTGGCTGTATGAGGATCCGGTTGCTATTGCCAGGGACATCAAAGCGCGGATACAACAAGAATTGCAGCTTACGGCGTCTGCCGGTGTAGCGCCCAATAAATTTCTGGCCAAGATGGCTTCAGATTTGCAAAAACCCGACGGGTTGACAGTGATACAGCCGGGGGAGGAAGCGGAAGCCATCGTCAATTTACCGATCCGGCGCTTGTGGGGTGTAGGGGAAACAACTGCCGGTGTGCTGCATAAAGCCGGCATCGAAACAATCGGACAATTGGCGAAGACAGATCCGGCATTGCTGGAGCGGCAGCTAGGCAAGCTTGCTTACGAAATCTATCAATTGGCCAATGGGATCGATGTGCGGGAAGTAATCCCCGGCCATACCCCCAAATCGATTGGCAAGGAAACAACGTTTGCGGTTGACTTGCAATCGCGGGCCGATATTATGGCGCAATTGCTGGTTTTGGCGGAAAAAGTCGGCTGGCGTCTGCGAAAAAGCAATTGTGCGGGAAAAACCATCACTGTGAAGATCCGTTTTGCTTCGTTCCGTACGTTGAGCCGGAGCCATACGTTGTTGGAACCAGTCTGCTTGGATGAGGCGATTTACCAGGCAGCCGGCACGCTGATGGAAAAAATTCCATTGCACGAAGGGGTGCGCTTGTTAGGCATCAGCATTTCCAATTTGAAAACGGGCGGGAAGCAGATTTCCCTTTTTCCTGATGAGACGGAAATCAAGCGGGCATTGGTCTCTGATGCGGTCGATAAACTGAAAAATAAATATGGTGAAGCGGTTTTGCTGCGTGGTCGAGTGAAACCGTAACGTTGTTGTTGAACAGAAAAGTTAAAAATCCCAGCCCATACCACGTTGTGTGGTCCAGACTAGGATTTATATTGTATCCGCTTCTGTTTTTAAATCGAATGCTGCCGAACCGTGATATCGAGTTCGGCGTTAAATTCCTTTTTAAGCCATTTGGCGTGCTTTTGCAAAGCGGCATATTCGATGGTAATGTTTTCGCTGGCAGTAAGGGTCAGGTACGCCCGGCCGGGAAAAACGGAAGCCTGCACTTTTTTAATTAACTGCATTTCGGTGGCATCCATTGTTTCGGCTAACGCCAATAGTAAGGCCATTTTGCGGGCTTTTTGCCAGTCGGCTTCATCCAAAAATTCATTATAAATGCGGTTGCGGACATATTTGGCCGATAAGCCGTTATGCCAGCCGGCGATTAACGCGGTCAGGATTTGTTCGCGATGGGTAAGTCCGAATAGACGGGCGTTTTCAATCAAGTAGGCACTGTGGCGAGGGTGGTCGTAATAGTTGATTGTAATGCCGATATCATGTAATTGGGCCGCTACGGACAATAAAACCCTGTCGCGTGGTTCAAGGTGATGGAATAATTGCCAACCGTCAAACAAAGCTTCCGCCATATTCGCCACGTGAGTAGTATGTTCTATTTGGCCGTTGTAAAAAAGGAGTATGTTGCGGGTACTTTGCGCTAAGATATCCGGTGTTATATCGGGCAAATTCCGGGAAGTGGAGTAATGGCGGAGGAATAAGCCTTCCCGCACACCGCAGCCACTGGCAATAAATTGGTCGCCGCGTACGACCTCGAATAAGGACTTTATGACCGTTGCGCCAGCCAGGATGATATCCGCACGTTCACTGCTGAGCCCGGGGATTTTTCGCCGGTTGCTGGCACTTGATTTCATTAAGGTTTTCCAGATTTCGTTAAACGCAATTACACCCATGCGATAATTGTGGATTTTCGGCGTGGGGTAGTTTTTGCGCCGCTGGTCGATTTTGCACAAGTTCCGGGCGGTACCGCCAATGCCGATGAGGGGCAGAAACGTATTTTTTAACCATGGCACCTTAGCCAGCCCTTGTAAAATGTACTCATGCAATTCGCTGTATTGTGAATCGCTGATCGAATCTTGCGTGTGGAACCGTTCTGTTAAGGTTACTGCCCCGAAAGGCAAACTAATCATGTTTTGTGGTTTTCGATCCTTGATCAAAGTAAGTTCCATGCTGCCGCCGCCCAAGTCAAACAACAGGGCATCCGAGACGTCAATGGTGTTAATAACGCCATTATAGCCAAGATATGCTTCTTCCGCGCCGGTAATGACCCGCAGCGGAATTTCTGTTTGTTGTTGGACCAGCTCAATGAACGCGGCACCATTACGGGCGTTGCGAACAGCGGCAGTGGCGACTGCTAGAATTTGGTCAACCTGAAATAGTTGACACATATGAGCAAACGTATGCAGCACAGCAAGGGTTCGGTCAATTGCTTCCGGTTGCAATTCGTTGTGTGCATCAATACCTTGACCGAGGCGAACGGCTTCTTTTTGATGATAAACAAGATTGTAAGCGCCGCTTTTATATACATGCATTACAATCAAGCGGGCTGAATTCGACCCGAGGTCAATAACTGCAATTCGCTCCGTCACATTGCCACCATCCTAACACTTAAGCTTAACGACAATACCATCATACAATATTCGCGCAGGGGGCGCAAATTTTATCTTTCAGTCCGAGTAGAAGGTGACTTTTACTGTAAATCAGCTATAATAAGAATAAACAGTATTTCATTAATGAAAGGGGAAATAAAATTAAAATGGCAGATTTGTTTCGCGTTGCAATTCATTATTTGAATGATTATGGGTATATCGAATATGATCCGGATACTAAAAAAGTGATCGTTAACTTAGCCAATGACGCCAAACGAAAAGAAGTGGAAACGTATTTGGCGACAGAACACGTTTTTCGTGTTGCCCACGATACGCTGCTTGACTTTGTAGAGCTGAGGACAGTACCGACAGAAAGTTTGGAAAATCTCAAACAATGTCTGACCCGGTTGTGGGAAGCAACGGAAGTTTTGGTGGATTGGAGCCGCCCAATAACGACGGAAACGCTTTAATTTTGTTAAATTCACAATGTTATCCACAGAGTTATGCACAAAAGACTGAGAAATGTGGATAAGTTTGTTTACAACGTGTGAGAAAAGCACTGGATGGTCGACAAAATGATGATATTGGCTGCAGTTTCTTCTGTGGATAAAGTTTTGCAAAGTTATTCACAAGCAGTACAATGAAGCGTAAATAATGTGCACCGAACAAAGCGATTTTTATTTCGAATGCACAAAGCGTGATTGTCTTCTAAGAAATGTATTTTTATGGCTTATTGCGGTCAGCGGCAGCGAATTGACACTACTTTACAGAGGTGTTATAATTTTTTCGTTGAAGCAATAGATTTGTCTTGCCGGCAAATCCTTTGCTGACTACTATTTGCGCCCGTAGCTCAGGTGGATAGAGCAGCGGTTTCCTAACAGATTGAACAGGTAGGTATACTCCCTGAAACCAGATGACACCTAATGTTGTCTGGTTTTTTATTTTTTGTAGGAACATAAGTTTCCTTTCTACACGGAATCGAATAGCATTTCAAATGTATAACTAATAGCAAATCTAAATGAATATGCAGGGCTGATGCATTAAGTATGGATTTGAGGACGGCAAAACGGGTATTCTTAACGGCAAAAAAGGCTCAAGGAGTAACAGATCGGACTTTGCGAAGTTATACCGAAGAAATAACAAGATTTTTTGAATTTGTTTCGTCGAAAAATGTTTTTTCAGTCACAGAGGTAACACCGGATCTTATTCGAGAATTCCTTAATTCACTGAGAGAGAAGAAACTTCGTAATATCACTATCCACAGATATTATGCGGAAATAAAAACGCTCTTTATATTCTTGCATTGTGAAGATTACATCAAAAGTAATCCAATAAAGAATATCAAGCCCCCAAAAGTTGAACAAAAGCAAATGCGTACCTTTACCGCGCAGGAAATCTCTAAATTGTTGAACGCTTTCGATAAGAATGAGTTCTACGGTATGCGGAATTATTGCATTATGGCAACCCTTTTTTCGACCGGAATGCGAAAAATGGAGCTTATGAAGCTGACCACAAAGGATTTGAACATTACTAATGATCTTTTCCGTATAGAGTTCGGGAAGGGAAATAAAGAACGATATGTACCGATTGGCAAAACATTGCGGCGCATTCTCATACAGTATCTTCGGATGAGAGAAGAATTTGTTGGTGATGAGTTCTGTCCGTGGTTTTTTCCGAATAGGAATAAGCAGCAGATGACTGCCAGTGGCTTGAATATCTTATTCAGAAGGTTGAAGGTTGAGTTAAACTTAACGGGCGAAAAGGTAAGTCCTCACACTATCCGGCACACCTTTGCAAAGAATTATTTGCTGAATGGTGGAGATGTATTCAGTCTACAAAAAATTATGGGGCATGCCGAATTAGAAACTACCCGGCAATATCTTAATCTGAACGATGAAGAAATTAAGGTTCAACATGCAAAGTTTAACCCATTAGACAACAAAGGGTGGGCGTATTGATTTGTGATTGACCGAATACAAATTTCAGAGGAGCGATTACAATGAACATGTTAAATGAGATTTATAATATTAGCGTACAGGAAGCGAAACCAACCGAGGAAGAATTGCGTCTCGGTGAAGTCATTATTAATCTGCATGAAGAGTTGAAAGATGTTTTGCCGGAAGAAAAGCGCAGTAAACTATTTGATATGTCCGATACATATGCCGAGAGAGAAGCCTTGGCAGCACAAGAAGCCTATAGGCGCGGCTTTAGGGATGCAATACAGCTTATTGCCTCGGTTCATTGAAATATTGACTCGGTAGGTGGAAATTGGGCGAATGCGTTAAGTGTTCGCCCTTCTCTTATACCATAGTAAGTTCATAAAATCACATACAAAATGATAACGCCAACGCCGAGA
>CAYUNV010000156.1:0-8210 GCA_964446265.1 uncultured Negativicutes bacterium
CTGCCCTAATGCTGTAAAGACGGCCATGATAATATAGTACACAAATATAATGACGATACTAAAGCCCAGGCCGGTCGACGAGCTGGACCGGTGCGGCGACAAGCCGAGCGGTGTGCCGATCAAGGCAAAGACCAAGCTTGCGATGGGAATTGCCACCCGTTGGTGCAGTTCCACTTCGTAAAGGCTCGCCTTCACGTATTCACGCTCCAGCACGCGGATTTGCTGTTTCAATTCCCGGATCGTCATTTCTTCCGGTTTCTTTTGTTCCCGGGCAATGGCCCGTGGCGCTTTGGTTACCGGCATGGTTTGTTCCTCAAAGCGCATGCTGCGTTCCAGGTTTCCTTCCATTCCCAAGTCATAAATCACGCCATAATACATGGTCCAGCGATTATCCTTCCATACGGCTTTTTCTGCATTTTCCACCCGGACAAGACGGTCGTTGTCAAATTCTTCAATCGTCACGCCGACCATTGTACTCGTGGCTTCATCAAATTTCCGGGCGTAGGTTAACCGGGACAAATTTCCGGAATCAACGTCCTTGATGATAATATGGTCCTGCGATTTTGGGGTGGTATTTTTCTGGATCTCGTAAAACACCGTATTATTGTAAGCCGTGTTGGCGGCCGGAACAACCAACTCATTAAAGGCAACGGCAAAAATGCTGACAAAAAAAGCGACCACAAAAACCGGCACCGAAAGCCGAAAAAAGCTTAATCCTCCTGATTTCATCGCGGTGATTTCACTGGCGGCAGACAATCGGCCAAACGCCAATAGCGATGCTAACAGCATCGACATTGGAAAAGTAAGGACGATGATGTTCGGCAGGCTATAAATAAACAATTTGGTCACGGAAGCCAAAGACGCGCCGTATTTTGTCATGTACTGCACGATACGGAAAATGGTGTTTGTCCCAATGAAAATACTGGAAAACGCCGCAATTCCAAACAAAAACGGCCCCATTAACTCACGCAGAATATATTTGTCGAGAATACGCATACAACTACTCCTAGGAAACCGTTGAAAAAGCCATCCCCTTTTTCAACCGGTCTCATTTCTCTTTATTCATCCGGGGCAGCCGACAGTGATTACAGGCTGAAATTATCCCCCAAGTAAAACTTCTTGGCAATTTCACTGTCCGCGATCGTTTCGCTGTCACCGGCAATTAAAATCCGGCCTTCATTCAAAATATAAGCATGGTCAACAATCCGCAGCGTTTCGCGCACATTATGGTCGGTAATGAGTACTCCGATCCCGCGTTCTTTCAGATAGCCAATGATCTCCTGAATATCGGCAACCGCAATCGGATCGACACCGGCAAATGGTTCATCCAACAGGATAAAATTCGGATTGATCGCCAGCGACCGGGCAATTTCTACCCGCCGCCGTTCTCCCCCCGACAACTCTGATCCTTTCCGCTGGCGGACATGTGTGACATGGAATTCTTCCAATAAAGATTCCATTTTTTTCCGCCATTCGGCAGCTGAACCGGGTCCCGTTTCTAAAATAGCCAATAAATTTTCTTCTACCGTCAGCTTGCGAAAAATAGAGGCTTCCTGCGGCAAATAACCAATCCCATAACGGGACCGTTTATACATCGGCAAAGAAGTAATGTCTTCGCCGTTGACAACAATCCGGCCGCTGTCCGGTTTTTCCAAGCCGACAATCATATAAAAAGTAGTCGTTTTCCCAGCCCCATTCGGACCAAGCAGACCGACAATCTGCCCTTGATCAACCCGAATGCTGACACCATCGACCACATTACGGCCCTTATAGGTTTTTACCAGTTTCTCCGTCGCAATATACATTCGAAATTTCCTCTCACCATATTTCAAAATTCTGTAAACAAATTATTTGCAGCTATAAGCGAAAGCCAAGAGGAATTACACTCCATAAGCTGAGGTCAAGCGACATAAATGAGCCTTGGGTTCGGAAGGATCATATCCGAACGAACCCTTAGAGCAAATTTAATTCGAGTCGTACAGCCTGTTGACGAAGTCTTACAGGCTGTTAACGAGATGAGTCGAAGCGTTGGATTGTAATTCCTCGCCCATAAGCTGAAGTCAGGAAGATTAGCTATCCATAACCAGAAGCCGAGCGGATTGACATTCCATAAGCTGAAGTCAAGTGACAACGGTGAAGCGTTGGATTGTCAATCCGCTTCTTATTGTTGCGGCTTGACAATCAGTTTGCTGCGGCCCTGCGCATCCATTGATTTTTCATCCAAATAAATCGTCATCGTATTGCCCGTCAATACGTTCCCATCCTGGACCACCCGGGGACTGCCGGTCAGGACAATTTTGCCCGGAACTTCCCCCTTGATCCCGTAATACACTGCTTGTTCCGACACCGCATCCAAATTGCGGGCAGTGCCGACAATATGTACATTTCCGGTCCCAATGCCTTTATCTTCGGCGAGATAAGCCTCTAGCCGGTTTGCCGTCATGCTGCCGTCCGGCATATCCAACCGTCCTGTGCCGTTCACCAGTGCATACTGCCGGTCGGAATAATATTCGATTTGCGGACCATGGAGGGCATTGGCCCCTTTGGTTAACACGGCATCGCCGTCGGCAACCAAATGCGTATCCTGGTAAGAACGGACCTGGAAGGCAGTGAGGGTAACATCTTCTTTGGCATAACGTACGCCGCCGGTAATAAACGCCTCTTTATTTTTTGTATCGTACTGCGCATTGGTGCCGGTCATCACTGCCCCGTCCTGGGTTAAGCGAACATTCCCCTGGGCAGTCATAATGCCTTGCACCGAATCATATTCGATGACATCGCCAACTAATTCGACAGCTCCGCCGTTAGCAGCAGTCACGATCCCGCTACCCAAAAACAATGACAGACAAACTACAGCCACGACCAGGGTTTTGCTTGTGCGGATCATTGCTTCATTCCTCCTTTAAGGGCTCGAGTCTGCCCCTGCACTTTTACTTTTTCCAGGGCCCCGTCACTTTCGATCGTGTCCCCGGTAATCACAATATCCTCACGCGTGAACGTAATCCCGCCGGAACCGAAAAAACGATGCTGTAATCCGTCCCAGCGCGTTTTGGGGGCAGTAAATACAGCACCCTCGGAAGAGACTGCCCGCACATTGCCATCGAGGTTGATCGTTTTCGTTGCCGGATCCAGAACTCCTTCTTGCGCAGTCAAATCAACCTTGCTGCCGTTATCCTGATAAAATGTACCTTTTACTCCATAAAAACGCACTATTTTTGTTGTTTGGTTGATCGTGATTTTCTCAGCACTGAGTTCATATAATCTCTTCCCGCCTTGGTCTTCCGTCAGCGAAGATCCGGCAAAATTCATATCGCCACTTTGATCCTCAGTCTTTGTGGCAGCCTGCTTTGGCGCTTCCGGCGGCTCCTCCCGGAAAAAATAGTATACTCCGCCGGCCAGGATCACGACAGTAAACGCAAGAATCAGAAACATGTTCTTTTTCACGCTGTTTCGCCCGCCTTTTTGTGATACTTGGTATTCCAACGTTTCATAAACCACAGCCACTGGTCCGGGGTTTTGCGAATTACATTTTCTGTAATTTCCACCATCTTTTTCGTTGCCCGCAATAAATCATCGGCTTCATTACCCGTGTTTTCGCAGTAAAACGGCTGCATGACCAACACGTGATGGCCGCCTTCCGGCAGACGGGTAATGAAGGTAGGAATAACCGGGATATTAAATTTACGGGCAAAGGTCGCCGGACCTAAGGGCGTAGAAGCCATTTCGCCCAAGAACTCCACAAATAATCCGCCTTTTCCCGCATCTTGATCGGCAACAAACCCTACAAACCGCCCCTGCTTCAAAGCCCGCGATATTCCCAGCAATTCCGAAGTCCCGCGGTTAAAAATCTGCATACCCGTATTCTGGCGGAATTCATTCAAAATCCGAGTATGCTGCTGATTCGGCTGAGGCTTAATCACACTGGAAAGCGGGATGCCGATTAAGGCCAGAGTAGCCCCCAGCCACTCCCAATTGCCAAAGTGCGCGGCAAGAATCACGGCGCCGCGGCCATTGGAAAGAACTTCCTCCAAATAATGGCGATTCTCAATGGTAACAAAGCGATCGATATTGTCCCGGGTTAACACCGGCGTATACATTATCTCGAGGAAAGTCTGGCCAAGATGAACACACAACTGCCGCACCAACCCAGCTGCTTCTTGTTCGGAGATGCCAAGGTGTTCAGAAGCTTGGGTTATGGCTCGTTGCCGCGGACGGGCGGCAACCCGGAAATAAACGAGTCCCATAGCTTTGCCAAGCGCCAATATGCAGGAATATGGAAGCCGGCAAATCAGCCAGCTGAATACTTTGATGAGGTAGTACTGCCAAGCATTGGACACTCTGTGTCCCCCTTTACAAAATTCAAAAAATTTCACTCTATTGCTGCGTTTCTATGCCGCCCGGCTGAAGATACGAAGCAATAACACCATCCCATTTGTCTTGGGCCTTCAATATCATTTCAAGGATTTCCCGCGCTGCACCATTCCCACCCGAACGTTCCGCAACATAGCTGGCTGCTTTCTTCACTTCCGGCACCGCATTACCTACGGCACACGGCAGGCCCACTGCAGACAGCACAGTAAGATCATTGAGATCATCCCCCACATAGGCGACTTGCTCCGGAGTCAGAGAGTACTTTTTCAGCAGTTCCTGCAACGCCGCCAGTTTGTCAACTACGCCTTGGTATACGGCATCAATGCGTAATTCCGCGCTGCGCAGTTCGACCATCGTTGTCCAACGTCCGGTTATAATGGCTGTTTTTAATCCAGCCCGGCGGGCCGCACTGATCCCCAGACCGTCCTGGCTGTGAAAAACCTTGATAGCTTCTCCTTCAGCACCAAAGAACAGTTGCCCGCTGGTGAGAACGCCGTCGACATCGAAGACCACGAGCCTTACTTTGGCAGCCAGTGTCTTGTAATCCATTATACCACTCCTTGCCGCAATAAGTCAGTAAGGTGAATCATCCCAATCGCACGCCGGCCTTCGTCAATAACCGGCAGTACTGTAATCGGGCGCGGCTGATTTTTTTCCATTAAATGCAATGCGTGGGCTGCCAGTTTATCTTTGGTGATCGTACGCGGCTGTTTCGTCATGAGCGCTGTAACCGGCTTATCCAGAAAATCATGGCCGTTTTCCAGCCCGCGGCGGATGTCGCCATCGGTAATAATTCCCGCCAAGCAGCCGTCGTGATCAACCACGGTGGTTGCACCAAGTCCTTTGGCGGTAATGACAAACAACGCTTCTTTGACGGTTTTATCAATCGTGACGACTGGATTTTCTTCGCCACTGTGCATAATCGTTTCCACCGTCAAGAGCAGCTTGCGGCCTAATGCGCCGCCCGGATGGCACAACGCAAAATCTTCCGGCGTAAAATGGCGGGCCGACAACAAGGCAACAGCCAACGCATCCCCCATGGCCAGCGCCGCTGTCGTGCTGGCGGTCGGAGCTAAGCCCAAAGGACAGGCTTCCTTTTCGACCGAAACGTTTAAGAATACATCGGAATTTTGCGCCAGCGCCGAAGTTTCACGGCCACACAGGGATATGATCTGCGCGCCGATCCGTTTAAGCGTTGGCAAAATCGAAATCAACTCCGCGGTTTCGCCGCTATACGATAAGGCAATGACAATATCTTCGCCGGTAACCATACCAAGGTCGCCGTGAATTCCTTCCGCCGGATGAAGGAAAAAAGCCGGCGTTCCCGTGCTGGCCAGCGTGGCAGCAATTTTCCGGCCGATAATGCCGGACTTTCCCATGCCGGTAACAATAACGCGTCCCGGAGTTTGTAATATCATGTTGACTGCCGTGGAAAATTGCCCGTTGATCCGGGGAATTAACGCCTCAATCGCGGCCGCTTCAATGGCGAGCGCTTGGCGGGCTTGTTCGATAATCATGGTTTCCTCCCGAAATGGTTATTTGTGCCTGCGGGCGATGGCATCAATATCGAGCACATCCCGAAGCACACTTTCCAATTGATCAATACTCAGCATATTCGGCCCGTCTGATAAGGCTTCTGCGGGATTATCATGCACTTCCAGGAAGAGCGCGTCGATCCCGGCGGCGGCTGCCGCCCGGGTCAAATAGGGGACAAATTCCTTTTGGCCGCTAGAAGACGTTCCGGCACCACCCGGCAATTGCACACTGTGCGTGCCGTCAAAAACAACCGGATACCCCATGGAACGCAGCATCGGCAGGGACCGCATGTCAACGACTAAGTTATTATAGCCAAAACTGACGCCGCGTTCGGTCAGCAAAATTTTCTCATTGCCGGCTTCGCGAACCTTGTCAATCACGTTTTTCATGTCGCGGGGCGCTAAAAATTGGCCTTTTTTTACATTCACCGGCAACCCGGTGGCTGCCGCAGAAAAAACCAGATCCGTTTGCCGGCACAAAAAGGCCGGGATCTGCAATACATCCAAAACTTCAGCTGCCGGGGCAACTTGTGTTACGCAGTGGATGTCGCTTAAAACCGGAACGTTTAAATCTTGACGGATAGTCCGCAATATTTCCAGTCCTTCTTCCAAGCCCGGTCCGCGAAAGGAATGATAAGAAGAACGGTTTGCTTTATCAAAAGAAGCTTTAAAAATATAGGGGATACCCAAACGGTCGGCTATGTCGCGGATCGCCAAGCCAATCGCCCGCGTCCGTTCAAGGCCCTCAATGACACACGGACCAGCGATCAGCGCAATTGGTTTTTTTCCGCCGATAGCAATGGATCCAACATCAACTGTATGCACAAAAATTCCTCCTTATTTACGCAACAGCGCATTGACACGTTCCAAGTCAGCCGGAGTATCCACCCCAATAAACCGATGGTCTGTTGTCAGCAATTTAATCCGGTGACCATGTTCCAAGACGCGCAATTGTTCCAATGATTCAGCCTGTTCTAACGGCGTCGGTGACAAGGCAGCGTATTGCAGCAAGAAATCACGGCGATACGCATACAGGCCAATATGTTTATAAACCGGCACCCGGAGATTTTTAACCCGCGGATACGGGATCAGTGAACGGGAAAAATACAGGGCATAGCCCTGTTGATCCGTAACCACCTTCACTGCATTGGGATCATGGTATTCTTCCGGCCGCATCGCCGTCATCATCGTTACCATCGGCAGTTCAGGACGTCCGTCAAACGCTGCTGCCATTTGGTCAATCACAGCCGGTTCAATCAACGGCTCATCTCCCTGCACATTCACGATCACTTCTGCTTCCGGAAATGACCGGGCTACCTCAGCCAACCGGTCAGTCCCTGTCGGGTGATCGGCAGAGGTAAGCATGACTTCCCCGCCAAACGCTTTCACTGCATCATATACCAGTTGATGATCTGTGGCCACAATGACCTTATACGGTCGAACTGCCTTCACGGCCCGTTCGTAAACGTGTTGGATCATCGGCTTGCCGGCAATATCGGCCAGCGGTTTTCCCGGCAGGCGGGTAGAAGAAAAACGGGCGGGAATTACACATAAAGTTTGCATCTATTGCTTGCCTCCAGTTTGCCATGAATTCGTAGGACAGGAAACACTCCGGATCAGTTCCATAAACTCCTGGTTTCCGTCGGTAATTGCAACCTCAATTCCAATGATATATACCGGCAAAGGACGGTCGCAATTGATAAACTCCGCCGGAATCTTCACGGCATCCTTTTCGGTAGTCACCAGTGCATCCACTGTTTCTTGCACTGCCGTTTCCATGGCAGTGCGCATTTCAGCCATTGTATAGTCATGATGGTCAGGATACCGTTTGGAAACGACAACGGTAGTCCCCACATGCTGCAAAGTCTGTTCGAACGAAGATGGGTTGCCGATGGCCGAGAAAGCCAGTACCTTTTTGCCGCGCATCGTATCCAGCGCCAGTGCTTTCGTACGCAGCCCCCGGTTCCAATCTCCCAGCTCAATAAACTGCAGCGGCTTGTGGACACTCTCTACCACCAGTGCGGTTTGGTTACTGTTTCGCAAAACTTCCCGGATTTGATCGCGGGTGTTGTCGGGCGATTGATCGACTTTAGTCAGCAAGAAAACATGGGCACGGTTCAGATTTTTCAGCGGTTCCCGCAATGTACCGCGGGGCAGTAAAAAACGATTGCCAAACCCATTCAGTGTGTCAATTAATACAATATCCAAATCCCGGGCCAGTTGCCAGTGCTGATAGCCGTCATCCAAAATAATGACATCTGCCTTCAATTTCCGGACTGCATATTGGCCGGTCAAAGCGCGGTC
>CAYUNV010000157.1:0-6129 GCA_964446265.1 uncultured Negativicutes bacterium
TAGGGGACGATCGCCAAGGCTATGGCAACAATCAGCGCATGAAGCGGATATAACCGCGGCAACTCCAGGAACTGGTATGCAATATCCAGAGCAAAGGCCAGCAGAAAGACTTTGGATACAGATTTCCAACCTTCACGCAGATGTTTTCGCCGCTGATCCGGTTCGCTGAACAAAGACCAAAAATAGGGAGTCCGCCCAACTTTCGCATCGGCAATGCCCGCTTTGACTGCGAGCAGCGTCGCCATGACAGGTTGTAATAATAACCGAAAATGCAGCGGACCGTCTACCCGGCCCAATAGCAATTCCCCCAATTTGTTCAACAGATCCTCCATCTGCAAGCCTCCTCCGGTTTTTTGAAAAAATCTCTAACCCGTGCGGATCAGTTCAGACATGTATTTCATAGATGGATCGGCAGGAGTGAAATCAGAACTTATATCCAATAATAAATTGCCCATAATCGCCCTTCGCTCGGTTCTCCTGATCCACGTCAAAGATCCACTTGGCAATAACGGAGACATCTCCTTTATAAGCACGGGGCGTCCAAAGAATAGCAGGACCGATGCCTAAGGCTTCGCCTTTGAAGCTTCCCAGTTTTGCGCCGCTGCCGCTGTCACCGGAAAGTTGTTTATAGTAGTAGCCTTGGATACCTATTGCATAGTGTTGTTTGAAATAATGATGATTCAGGGCAAAGTCAACATGGAACTCGTTTCCCGATTTATAATTGGTTGAGCTGTTCTCCGTATTAAACAAAATGCCGGGCGCAATCGATACTTCGTCCCCGGTTTTCATATTTACCCAAGTCATTGCGTAAGTGGTGTCGAAGCCCCAATAGTTCTTGCCGGCGTTCGCAAGCTTGCCATCATGGTAATCACCGATCGGAACATAGACCGATTGAGTCACCTTATGATGGTAATTGCCATTTTTCCAAAAAACAGAAGCTGATACCATCCCATCACCAAGTCCGCTGCCGGTTTGAGATCGCGATATGGAATTTGCGCTTGCGTTAATATCAACTTTCCCGTAGGCAAGAGCCGCGCCGAGCTGCAACTTGGCGTCACCCATTACGGGTTTATCATAAGTATAAAATCCACCCACATAATTGTAAAACCCATCCACTTTTACATTCAGTTGAACATTTCCACCTAAAACCGCCTTGTTAATCTTCCCGGTTAGAAACAACATCTGGTTAGCGGCCATCCAGCCGGGAGCCGGTTCTAGTGCAGGTGCAAAGGTTGCTGAGATGCCAGGGAAGTAGTAGCTTGATCCCCCTTCTGTGGCATATGTCGTGTGCTGTCCTGCGAATAAGAAACACACCAATAATAAAACGATAATCGCCATGCGTTTCATAGAGATTCCTCCTTTTCGCTCCTTGAAATTTTTATCTTTCCCATAATTTCTTTATTTATTTTTTGAAAATCCCCCCTCTTCTCAATGTTCAAATCATTACTGCCAGACGAGTATTATGATGCCCATTTTAGCAGGCTCCTGATCAGCTCTAGCTCTTATTTTCCGTGTTCTTTAATTTCATGATGTCTTGAGCCAACCTGCCCGTTCGGATCAGTTCAGACATGTATTTCATAGATGGATCGGCATGAATGAAAAAGGATTTGTAGGCTTCACACAGATAGTTGAGACCCGGTTCTCCGTCAGCCGTATCAACAAAGCGGTTCTTGGGACATTCGCCGTTGCAGACAAAGAGAAAATCACATTTCCGGCAATACTGCGGGAGGGTATCCCGTTTATCACGGCCAAACTTGCGCTGCTTTTCAGAGGCGATGATCTCGGCCATCGGTGTCTGCAAAATGTTGCCGAGGAAATAATTCGGTTCGACGAAATGGTCGCAGGAATACAGATCGCCATTGTCCTCTAACGCCATACCCAAGCCGCAGGTAGGACCGAAGATGCAGACGGTTCCCGCCATTCCCAGCCAGCCAGCCAGCGCACCGTCGAAATTCAAAACAAACGTCCTTCCAACATCCCGCTTCACCCATTCGTCAAAAATTTCTATCAGAAAGCGTCCATACTGCGCCGGCCGTACGGAACGGTCCGTCACCTGGCTGCCTTCCTGATACCCGGTCTCGTTGTCCCGTTCCACGATGGGAATGAACTGTATGTAGGGTGTACGGGCCTCATCCCGGAAAAAGCGATACACTGCCAACGGGTGATCGGCGTTTTTTGAGTTGACGGTGCAGAGGATGTTGAACTCTACTTTGTGTTTCTGCAGCAGCCAGACTGCCTTCATGACCCGGTCGAAGGTTCCCCGTCCCCCCTTGTCCTTCCGGTAGGTGTCGTGAAGTTCCTTAGGGCCATCAAGGCTCAAGCCAACAAGAAAGTTGTTGGCGCGAAAGAAGCGGCACCACTCGTCATTAAGAAGAATGCCATTGGTTTGGAACGTGTTCTCAATCACAGTGCCTGGCTTCTTGTTTTTTTTCTGAAATTTTATGGAACGTCGGAAAAAATCAAGTCCCATGAGAGTTGGTTCTCCACCCTGCCAGGCAATCGTTATCTGAGGTACCTGATGAGCGGCAAAAAGTTGCGTGATATAGGCGTCGTGCACCTCGGCAGACATATGGAATTTGCTGTCCGGATAGAGCTTGTCTTTCTTAAGGAAAAAGCAATATTCACAGTTGAGGTTACAGGCTGCACCCGTCGGTTTGGCCATTACATGGAAGGCCGGCGGGGCATTTGTTCGAGAAATAAACGGATCCTGTTTCAAAATATCCTCCATTCTGCGGCGAATTATATCCACGCAAGCGTTTGTTTCGGATGCAGGAAGCAAATCTTTTCATCCTGCATCTCCTCCATCCCATTCATACCAATGATCACTTTTTCAAAACTACCGGAAGATGATCAGGAACGCCGCATACGCTACAGCTCCTGATAGGAAAGGAACGAATCTGCCTTCCTCGCCTTTGGGCAATTCCACAATGCCAGTCACCGACAATACCCCCCCGCTGACTAAACCAAATAGGAGCATTACAAAGAATTTCGGCAGCTCGACCATCGTCCCCGCCAACCATCCAGCCAGACAAAATCCGGCGAGCACGTACCGGCCAATGCGGTCGTAATCTTCTTTGTGCACATCCCGGAGACCAAATCCAATCAGACTGAAATGCATGCTCATCGATACAGCATAGAACAACCGGGAAATTTCTTCTTCCGCCAGAGACCGAACAAGCAAATAGCCGATGAGACTGATATATCCGCCATAACCCAGGATTTGCACCCAAAAAGCCACTCTATCCCTGTTTTTTTCTGTGTTCCCGACTGGCAGCGGCCTCATCTCATTCAGACCGTAGAAAAAAACAAAGCCCAGCATCATTGCAAAATTTACGCCATAGGCGCCCTCATAGGGCGTAAAACTTTTCGCTTCCTGTTGAAACATCATGGCAATCGTTTCAATTTCGGGCAGTAAATTCACAAATACATAGGCGACTGATGCGCCTGCCGCCGCAGACAGCATACGTCGTCGGCCCAATGTTTTTTCAATAGAAAAGCGGCCTGTAAGCATGAATATAGCTGCCAATACAACGGCGGTAAGGAAAGACCCGGGATCCAATAACACGCAGCTCACATCCTCTTACAGTACTTGCCATTTTAAGACGATATTTAAAAAGAGCACAATGCCGAGCAGTAGAACTACGAAAGCCAGACTAAAGGTTGGGGAAAGCAGCGCATCTCTTGCCGTTCCGCCAAGATCTCTCACCGTTTGATAGAAATGATACATTCCGACCGTCAGTGGCAATGTCCCAACGACCAAGAGGAAAATACCGACATGCCCGCCCTCCACGGCCAACAATTTCAACGACATGGACTCTGCCACCGATTGCAGCAATTTAACCATGGTGAAGCCGAAACTGATAAACGACAGGGCCGTTCTCACCCAAGCCAGCAATGTGCGGTCCGCCGCCATCAGCGTGCGTCTTTTTCCCAGATTCAAGGACCTTCGAGGGTTTCTTTTAGCCTGACCGTTCAATTGTTCCTCTTCCATCTTCACTCCCCCCTCTCAACCGCTATGTCGCCGACGAAAAGCCTCCCTGGACGATACCTATTTACTTAGGAAACAGAAATGTAAACTGAAAACGATAATTCCACACGGCTGCATTCGCCGGCCTGACAACATTGTAGTAGGCTCCCACACTTATACTTGCCGGTTGTGCGCCGATTTTCAACATTTGGCTGACCCCCATACCGATCGGTACAGTCCAGCGATCACCCGAAGCACGGGTGTAATCACAAGTAATTCCCGGCGAGAAGGAAAGCGCCATGCCGCGTCGGTGCGGCAAATTATAGTTGACAAACGGTTGGATATACAGCAGACTCGTGTATTGACCGGACGAAGATTTATCGAAAGATCCTATATAGTTTACCAACCCGCCGTAAACCCATTGTTTCTCCATCTTGACAATCACTGCGGTCGGCCCGGCGCCGTTCGTTTTCGTTCCGAACCGCGTATCACTCGCGGTAGGCAACTGCACAATCGGTCCTACTCCCCAAGTAGTCGAACCGGAGGTACGCGGACTGAAAAAGAAACTTATGTTGCTGTCACCAGCGCCGGATACCGTTTTGCCTGTCGAAGTCGGCACAGACATCAAAGGAATGATGGTCCGGGTAATCAGGTTCCATTCCTTGTTGAGCTGAACTGGGACAACGGGCTGGATGTTTAAAACGCGCACCGTTCCTCCCGCTCCACCCGTATACCAATTATACTGCAACGGCACCGACATCATGTCGGCGATAGGGTTCTGCGATTTCTTCGCTAAAGCTTCCGCATCTTCAGGCGGCTTATCCGCAGCCATTCCAATAAGACTTTGGAAATAAAAACTTGCGCCTAAAACTGCAATGCCGGCTAAAATCCGTAATTTCCTGCTCATCACCCATCCCCCTCGCTTGATCTGAATTTTTTAATCCTAAAGAACCTTTTCACCCATATCTTAAGGAGCCAAAACCTCCTTATAAAAAGCAAAGCCATCGTCGTCTCGAAAAATTTTATGGATCCAAAAAACCGCTGAAGAAAAACGAAGCGGTGATCTTGCCAAGTATCCAGAGCAGAAAGGTCATCACAAACTTTCAAAATCGGATCCGCCTTTTGTTCCCGTGTATAAAGAAAACTGCCAGGGCGCAACAAATGTATTCATTCATTGCAACCTGGCAGTCATAAAGCCTATCCCTAGGCTTTTTAGACCCACGGCTTTGCGTCCTTGCCTTTTGGCAAGTTTGCCCATCTGTATTTACACAATAAACAAGAAGCATTCGGTTCAATCAATCAGTAAGTGCCCGATCCGCCGCGGCAATCTTTGCTGCTCATTAACTGCTCCATATCTTATTGTAAATACGATGGATCAATTTATATTTTTTGATAATTCTACTATAATTATAAGAATATTTTCCAACTTTGTCAACGCATTTTCCTTACAGGCGTAAGGTGGGTTCAGAAGATTTTCCCGCCTGGAATTTATCCCCCCGCTTCTACATCCTAATTAATTCATTCGCTGTTTGATGTTACTTTCCTTCGTCTAATACGCGATAAAAAACAAAAAAAACCCGGCTTACGCCGGGTTTTTTTTGTTTTTTAGAAGTTGACGGTAGCAACTGTACGCCACATGTTGGTATCAGGGTTAGGACCAGTAATATCAGTTGCATTGTCAGGTCTAACCATCGTGTAAGTGAGGTTCCAGTTGAAGTTTTTGCTGAACGCATAAGCTACGCCGATATCCCACATAGTGTAGTCAACGGCATTCTCAATAAATAAGCCAGTGTGGTTGTTGAGGGAACTGAAGCCGTTCCACATGGAAGCTCCACCAACGCTCGCATAGTTAACAAAGAATTGTTTTGCGCCTTTTTTGTTGAGAGCTTGGTCGCCAACGATCATTTTAATATACCAGAGGTTGTCACC
Organism: uncultured Negativicutes bacterium; assembly: GCA_964446265.1. Taxonomy (GTDB): domain Bacteria; phylum Bacillota; class Negativicutes; order CTSoil-072; family CTSoil-072; genus CTSoil-072. Next base: position 5,897 of record CAYUNV010000157.1, read on the forward strand.
AAGAATATCATTTTCATTCAGGGCGTCAGCTAAATCAGAACTGTTTTTCACATATTCGCCGCCGATTGAAACTTGGTTGTTGAAGAGCCAGCTAACATTACCATGAACCCATTTTGCAATTTCTACATCATAAACAGGGTTGTTGAACTTGGAATAGCCAACGCCGTAAGTCAGTTTGCCGGATTTGCCATCCAATTTAACGGCCTGAACGTCGAGATCGCCCAACGGATTAG
>CAYUNV010000157.1:6139-8078 GCA_964446265.1 uncultured Negativicutes bacterium
GCTGGTCAGCGTGATGTCGCCAAGTTTGTTAACGATTTTTACGCCGTCAAAGCTGAATGCGCCGCTGTCCATAACAACATCGTAGGTGTCAATTTTCAGAGCTTGACGACCAATAGTCATGTTGACCGGACCGAGTTTCGTAGTCATGTTGACGCGGTCGATTGACATCGTGGAAGAATCTTGGCCCATGCCGCCAAAGCTTTGCCAAGTAGAGTTAGCCAGCAAATTTTTATCCGGCTCTCTGGTTACGAAACGCATTGCAAAGCTGGTCTTGTCATCCACTTTAGCAACTGCGTCCAAACGCAGACGATATTGCGCAACGTCAGTACCCATCGTGGAAGTATAGTTTGGTGCAGCAGCTGTTCCAAGATTTTGATACGCGTTGTCGATGGAAGAGTAACGTACTCTGAAGTCACCAGCGAATTTCAGGGTCGGTTGGTTTTTCTCCAAAGCAGTTACGCGAACGCCGAGGTTGTTCAATTCAGCAGCAAATTCAGCCGCTAATTTGTCGATCATGGCTTTTTGCTCAGCGTTGGCTTTGTCGGATTTCGCCATTGCTTTCGCTACGATTTGAGCCATTTCATAACGAGTCATGAGTTGGTCGCCACGGAATGTGCCGTCGCCATAACCGTCGATGATACCAGCGTTAGCCAGTTGGGTGATGGAACCATATGCCCAGTGTTTCGCAGGAACATCCACGAAAGGGTTGGTTGCTGCAAAAGCGGTACCGGCGATGCCGAGTACGAACACTAATGCAAGAGTTACGATAAGAGTCTTTTTCATGTGTTTGCCTCCCTAGGTTTTTATTTTTTTTGCGAGCCTAAGAAGGGGAAGCCGATTGAGTGTCCATGTTTCCTCAACTATTCCCTTTTCAAAGGTCTCTCTCATATCTTACGCCTACTTCAAGTCCTGCTCCCAGGGTACCTAAGGTGCACCTCCTTTCTTCCCCGTCAGTCCTCTTCGGCGTTAAGACCCTCCATTTTCTGACCGGCGGCAAACTCCCGGCCAGACACTTACAGTTTTAATATATTCGCTCCATCCAGAAGTTCTCCTGCTTATTTTCACTAAAAATTAAATTTATTTATTTTTCGCAAAATAGCGTTCCGCTAATATCACAGCCACCAGATCGTCGATTGTAACAGGAGGGGTCCGGAAGCTTGTCGGGATCAAAGACCACAAACCGTGGGGCGGTTTCTCGCGCCAGTAGCGGAGGCGGGCTTCTTCGCTGGAGCGGTGCTCGTCCACCAGCGTTACCGTAACCGTCCCGGCAGCAGTTTGCATTCCCTGCAGCAGTTTCAGCGTTTCTTTACTGGAAGTACGGTTCCCAAGAACTACAAAGGTAGTATGGTATGTCTCGGCCCAGGCCCGGACCGTCTCCGACAAAAGTCCACGGTGGATCACTTGCCGGACCAAAACACCCTGTTGTTGATCGACTACAGCAATCCCGCACTTTTCTCGTCCCGGATCAATTGCAATGACAAGATCCTTCACCATTATAAAATTTCCTTAACCAGCAGCTCGACTTGCAACGGGCCAACCGTATAGGTATCTTCTTTCGCCTGGGCCGTGATCAGGACTTTGCCGCCTAATTTCTGGACTTTGTTCACCGTCTCGAACAGTTGCGCCCCGCTCATCATCCCTACGGTTCCCTGCAGCGGATCAGGCAGCATACCTTGCCGCACGGCTGCCGCATTAACTTTTTGCAAAAATTGCAGTACCGCTTCTTCGGTTTCCCGCTGATCATTGACTTGCAAGGTTTCGCTATGAATGATCTGGTCCTTTGCATAAATCAGTTTATTCGGGAAGAACTCCAACCGTCCTAACACCGGTTCGCCATACATGATATTGCCGCCGGACGAAACCCGGACGATCGTATCCCCGACACTGCCTGACAATTGAGCTACCGCTTTCTCCACTTCGGCCTTGCTAATCCATAAAA
>CAYUNV010000158.1:0-750 GCA_964446265.1 uncultured Negativicutes bacterium
ATCGCCATATTACCAACAATAAAGAAAATTTGAGTATATCGTACAACCAACATGGGGAAGATTTATCAGGCGACAAGCCATCTTTCACTACTGGTGTGGTCGAACAATGGTTTCGCAAGCAATTAATAGAGCGACGCCAGGAAGATATTTTTAAAGGCAATACTGGCATTGGCCCCCATCGAGATGATATTATTTTATCTGTCAACGGGATTAATTTGCGCAATTATGGATCCCAAGGCCAGCAGAGAACAGGAATTCTGGCTTTGAAATTGGCCGAATTAGAATTTATTAAGTCAGAAACCGGTGAATATCCCATTTTATTACTGGATGATGTGTTAAGCGAACTGGACAGTTTACGGCGCAGTCAATTGCTTGGATTTATTAAAGACCGGATTCAAACGTTTATTACGGCCACCGATGCCGAAAGTTTTTTAGATCGAAAAACAGGAAAATATTTTACAGTTCATAATGGTTTAGTAACGGAGTGAACATATGGAACGCGTAAGCAAGATAGTGGTTCCGGCACTACAAAGCAACGGAATGAAAGATAAATTTATAATTTATTATACGTTGTCGCATTGGCAGGAAATTGTCGGTCCGGATATTTCGTTACACACGAACCCGGGCCATGTCCAAGCGGGGACTTTGTTTGTGAATGTAGATAATTCCGTATGGTGTCATCATTTGACGATGATGAAAGAGGATATTCTGGAAAAAATCAATTGTTTTGCTTCTAAATCGTTTGCTGTG
>CAYUNV010000158.1:760-3911 GCA_964446265.1 uncultured Negativicutes bacterium
TTCCAAGCAGGAAATTTGAAAAACAAACAGAATGAAAGTTATCGAGAAGAAACCGAGAAACCAATTATATTAACTGTGGAACAACAGGATAGGCAAGCTGCGAATCAACTGGTTCCCAGTATAGAAAATAAAAGTTTGCGGTACCAATTGATTCGCTTGATCAGTAAAGATATGGCCTTTAAAAAGTACCGGCGTCTGGAAAAATGGCACGTTTGCCAACAATGCCATTCGTTTTGTGCTCCCGCTGAACTTTATTGTGATTCTTGTAAACGGATAAAAAAACAGGAAAAAGAGCTGTCGATCCGCAAATTATTATTAGAGATTCCTTGGCTGGCATTTGAAGAATGCCGTCAGTATGTGGATTGCACAGCCGACGAATTTAGAAAAGCAAAGAATCACTTGATTGAGAAATTCGCACAAATTGTATATACTGGGCATCAGGATAAAATGCAGATGGCTACTTTAATTATGCTGGTAAAAATGTGCAAACCAAGTGATATAACCGAAGAAATGGAACAACAAATCATAAAGAAATATGGCAGGAGGACGAAAAGTGTTTTTACATCTCGGAGCTGATACAATGATTCCGTTGAAGGACCTTATTGCTATATTTGATTTAAAAACCGACCGTTTGGCTAGCAATAATAAACGGTTTATGGAAAAAAAAAGCGCAGAAAATAAAGTAATTGATGTTTCCGGCGGTAATGCTAAAAGTTGCATAATTACTAATAAAGAAATATACTTGTCAGGTATATCTTCTTTGACACTAAAAAAGCGGTCAGAGAAAATTGAATTATAATTTACGATTGTTAAATTATGGAATGGGGGATCGAGTATGGGTTTGGATGATACGACTGCCGTGAATGGGAGTTATGGAGCTGAGCAGATACAGGTATTGGAAGGCTTGGAGGCAGTTCGTAAACGGCCAAGCATGTATATAGGGAGCACCTCATCCAGAGGGTTGCACCATTTGGTGTACGAAATTGTGGATAATAGTATTGATGAGGCTTTAGCGGGCTATTGCACGAAGATTAATGTGTTTATCCATGCGGATGATACCATCACGGTTATTGATAATGGCCGCGGCATTCCGGTTGACATGCATGAAACCGGGAAACCGGCCGTAGAAGTTGTGTTAACGGTTCTGCATGCCGGTGGAAAATTCGGCGGGGAAGGCTATAAAGTGTCGGGCGGCTTACACGGTGTTGGTGTTTCGGTTGTTAATGCGCTGAGCGAATGGATGGAAGTGGAAGTCCGCAGAGATGGTAAGATTTATCAGATTCGGTTTGAGGAAGGCCGGACTGTAAAAAGTTTAGAGGTTGTCGGGACGACTACGGAAACAGGGACAAAGGTTCATTTTAAACCCGACAAGCAAATTTTTGAAGATACTGTGTTTAGTTTGGATGTTTTAAAGCAACGGCTAAGAGAGTTGGCCTTTTTAAATAAAGGGTTAAATATTACGATTACCGATGAACGTTCCGGTGAAACCATTCCGTTTCATTATGAAGGCGGCATTATCTCGTTTGTAAAATATTTAAATAAAAATAAAGATATACTGCATCCGGAGCCTATTTACATTGAAGGATCGCGGGACACGACGATTGTTGAAATTGCGATGCAGTATAATGACAGTTATGCAGAGAACATCCACTCGTTCGTCAATAACATCAACACGCAAGAAGGCGGAACGCACCTTAGCGGGTTTAAAATTGCCATGACGCGGACGATGAATGATTTTGCCCGTAAATATAATGTGCTAAAAGACAATGAAGAAAATCTGAGCGGGGAAGATATCCGTGAAGGCTTGTCTGCCGTGATCAGTCTTAAAATTCGCGAACCGCAATTTGAAGGCCAAACGAAGACAAAACTTGGCAACAGTGAAGTCCGCGGCATTGTTGACAATCTATTATCAGCTGGACTCAATGAATTTTTTGAAGAAAATCCGGCAGTGACGAAGAAAATTATTGAAAAATCACTGATGGCTTCCCGTGCGCGGGAGGCAGCCCGGAAAGCACGCGATCTTACCCGCCGAAAAAATGCGTTGGAAGTCAGTTCGTTGCCAGGAAAATTAGCGGATTGTTCCGTTAAGGATCCAATGCAGGCAGAGATTTATATTGTAGAAGGTGATTCGGCGGGAGGTTCGGCGAAACAAGGCCGTGACCGTCGTTTTCAGGCGATTTTACCGCTGCGCGGAAAAATTTTGAATGTCGAGAAAGCCCGCATGGATAAGATGTTGGGCAATGCAGAAATTCGTGCGATGGTGACTGCGTTTGGCAGTGGCATTGGCGAAGATTTTGATATTGAAAAAAGCCGCTATGGAAAAATTATTATCATGACCGATGCGGACGTCGATGGAGCACATATTCGGACGTTATTGTTGACGTTCTTCTATCGGCATATGCAGCCTTTGCTGCAAAATGGCCGTGTTTACATTGCCCAACCGCCATTATATCTTGTGAAAAAAGGCCGGGAACAGTGGTATTTATACAGCGACAGGGAATTAGAACAATTATTAAAGAGAATTGGCAAAGACGGCATTACGGTCCAGCGTTACAAAGGGTTAGGGGAAATGAATCCGGAGCAATTATGGGAAACCACCATGAATCCGGAAGGACGGACTGTTCTGCAGGTGACGATGGAAGATGCCATCGATGCGGACGAAATATTTTCTGTGTTGATGGGCGATAAAGTGGAACCACGGCGAAAATTTATTGAAGATTACGCCCATACTGTAAAAAATCTGGATATTTAAATATGTCGGATTGTGTGTGGTTGCACATAGAATGAGAATCTTTCATTAAGCGTGAGAATGATTTGCACAAAACATGAGACTGGATTTAAAAGATATGTTTGCTATTTTTTTAAAATTACAAACATATCTTTTAATTATTTATGTTTAAATAGTTTTCGGATGGAAAGCTGGATTTTTCCATCGTCCAACTTTACAATCAAATTAATTTCTTCGTTCTTGATAAAACCAAGGCAATAACTAATGTGTTTAGAAAAACTGCAGAAGGCAGATCAATACAAAGGTACCAACTTTAAGTAGACGAACTCATTTTATGATGATAATATAAGAGAAACAAAAAATTAACATTTTTAGCGGGGGCGACAAATTTGCATACTATGTCAGTTAACTATATACAAAAAG
>CAYUNV010000158.1:3921-7984 GCA_964446265.1 uncultured Negativicutes bacterium
CCGGCGCTGTAAAAAAGAAGGAACAGCCTGCGTTCGTGAAATCGGTGGCCCGGGCATTGGAGATTATTAATTTCGTTGTAAAGTCTCCTAAGTCGCCATCCTTTACCGTCATTCAAGAAGCCCTGGCTATACCCAAAAGTTCTTTGTCGTATCTATTGCAAGAATTAGTGAAGCAAAAATATTTGCAATTTGATAGTGATATGAAGGTTTATTATCCGGGAATACAACTCATTACGATCGGCGCCACTTGTCTTAGTAATTCCAATTTTGCTGATGAACTTTATCGAGGAATTAAGAAGCTTGGTGAAGAATTGGGTGAAACGACACATGCAGTAATTTTAGAAGGCCGTTTTGCTGTTTTCATTGCTAAATACAGGGGAGCAACCGAAGTCAGTGCGATTACCAACATCGGTTATAAATTGGCAGCCCATTCCACGGCAAGCGGAAAAATGCTGCTCTCTTCATTGGATGAAGAAGAGCTGGACAGACTCCTGGGAAAAGTTCAACTGGAGAAATATACGGAATTTACGAATACCAACTATGAAGATTTAAAAAAAGAATTGGTTGAGATTAGGAAAAATGGTTATGCAACAGACAATCAGGAAAACATTCCAGGTGGATTTTGTGTGGCTGCTCCTGTATACGATAAAACAGGGAAAATGATTGCTACAGTCAGTGCAAGCGTCTTAATTGCTAAAATTAACGATGAATATTTACAGTTATTGATTCAAAGAGTAAAAGCTGCTGCCAAGGATATTTCCACGAGGCTGGGGAAAGTATAAATCGAATTGTTAGAAAAATTCACTATTGACATTGAATAGTGAACAGAGTAAAGTATAAGTGGCAACGGCATTATGAACTGAGTTCATAATGCCGAACAAAGTAAAATCGTTTTATTTTTTGTTTATAATTATGAACTTTGTTCAATATAATGAACAAAAAAACGCAAGGGTAATGCCTTTATATTTTTTTAAATAAAATTATGAACTTTGTTCATAATTACGAACATAATAAGTATATGAAAAATTACATCTACTCATTATGAACTCATCTGGAGGTTAATGTTGGAGATGGGAGGGTCGTTATAATCTAAGCAAACTTTCAGAAACGAACACTAATTAAGAGGAGGATAAAAAAATATTATGCAAAAACGAAAAATGAAAACAATGGACGGAAATACTGCAGCTGCGTATGTGTCGTACGCTTTTACTGACGTAGCTGCAATTTACCCTATCACCCCATCGTCTGACATGGCGGAACACGTAGACGAATGGTCCGCATTAGGACGAAAAAACTTATTTGGGAAACCGGTACGTGTTATCGAAATGCAATCCGAAGGGGGCGCAGCCGGAACGCTGCACGGATCACTTCAAGCCGGCGCCTTGTCGACAACCTACACGGCATCACAGGGTCTATTGCTCATGATTCCTAATATGTACAAAATTGCCGGCGAACTGCTGCCTGCTGTTTTTCATGTCAGTGCCCGCGCACTAGCAGCAAATGCACTCAGTATCTTTGGTGACCATCAAGACGTTATGGCTGTTAGGCAGACTGGTTTTGCTCTTTTGGCATCAGGCAATGTACAATCAGCAATGGATTTGGCGGCGGTAGCCCATTTGTCTGCCATCAAAAGCCGGATACCCTTTTTACATTTTTTCGACGGGTTTAGAACGAGCCATGAAATTCAAAAAATTGAAGTGCTGGAATATGAAGAATTAGCCGAGCTGCTCGATGCCGATGCAGTCAAAGAATTCCGCGACAGGGCTTTAAGCCCTAACCACCCGGTCGTTCGTGGTACAACACAAAACCCGGACATTTATTTCCAGACTCGTGAGTCAGTAAACAAGTTTTATCAATTAGTTCCTGACACCGTTGAAAAATATATGAATGAAATTAACAAACTTACGGGACGGAACTATCAGTTGTTCAACTATTATGGGGCAGACGATGCCGAGCGGGTCATTGTAGCGATGGGATCCGCTTGTGATGTTATTCGTGAAACGATCGATTATTTGAATGCAAACGGAGAAAAGGTTGGTTTAGTCGAGGTTCACCTATACCGCCCATTTGCAATGGAACGTTTTCTTAAGGCGATCCCAGCAAGCGCAAAAAAAATTGCCGTTTTAGACCGTACAAAAGAGCCGGGATCTGCAGGGGAACCTCTGTATCTCGATATTCGCAACGCTTTTTATGGACGGGCTGAAGCGCCTCTGATTGTCGGTGGACGTTATGGGCTTGGTTCTAAAGACTTCACTCCGGCACAAGTAGTTGCAGTTTATGAACATCTAAAAGATGATAATCCGCAACATGGCTTTACGGTTGGAATTGTGGATGATGTGACTTTTACATCTCTGCCAGAATATGTACAAAATTTTGATACTACCCCGTTGGGAACAACAAATTGCAAATTCTGGGGGCTGGGGGCTGATGGAACGGTAAGCGCCAATAAGAGCGCGATCAAGATCATTGGCGATCACACTGACATGTATGCACAAGCTTATTTTGCGTATGATTCAAAAAAATCCGGCGGTCTCACGGTTTCCCATCTCCGGTTCGGAAAGCGGCCGATTCAGTCCTCATACCTCATCAATCAGGCTAATTTCGTTGCCTGTCATAATCAGGCTTATGTCAAACAATATGATTTGCTGGCGGGGTTAAAAAAGGGCGGGAAGTTCCTTTTGAACTGTCAATGGACGCCAGAAGAGCTGGAAGTAAATCTTCCTTCCAAGATGAAACAATATATAGCGAAAAATGATATCGATTTTTATACCATCAATGCTGTAGGGATTGCTCGCCAACTTGGTCTTGGAGGCCGGATTAATATGGTGATGCAATCGGCATTCTTTAAGGTGGCTGACATTATCTCCATAGAAGAAGCGGTACGTTATTTGCAGGATGCAGTGGTTGATTCCTATGGTAGGCAAGGGCAAACTGTAATCGATATGAACTTTTCTGCTATTGAACATGGAATTCATGGTTTAGTTAAGATTGATGTGCCGGCGGCATGGGAAAATGCAGAAGATGAGATTGTTTCCAGTAATAATGAACTTCCTGAATTTATTAAGAATGTAGTGCTGCCAATGACTAGACAGGAAGGCGACAAGCTTCCAGTTAGTACCTTCAATGGAAGAGAAGACGGGGCCTTTCCTCTGGGTGTTTCCGCGTATGAAAAACGCGGGATTGCTGTTGAAGTGCCGGAATGGCAGGCGGACAAATGCATTCAATGCAACCAATGTTCTTTCGTCTGTCCTCATGCTGTTATTCGCCCATTGCTGATTGATGAATACGAGATGGCGAATGCTCCTAAGAGTTTGAGAGTGAAGGCGGCAACCGGTTATCCACAGAAACAATTCCACTTGGCAATTTCTACTTTGGATTGCACCGGCTGCGGCAACTGTGTCGAGGTATGCCCGGTAAAAGACAAGGCGTTGGATATGAAACCATTATCAAGCCAACGGGAAGAGAATAACGAATTGTGGGCGTTTGCCACCAAAGTTTCCTGTAAATCGATTGACGATAAGCAAAAATTAACTGTAAAAGGAAGTCAATTTGCTCAGCCTTTACAAGAATTTTCCGGGGCTTGCGCCGGGTGCGGTGAAACTCCTTATGCCAAGCTGATTACGCAGCTGTTCGGCGACCGGATGATGATTTCTAATGCTGCCGGTTGTTCCACCGTATGGGGGGCCAGCGCGCCAGCGATCTCTTATACTACGAACGCCAAAGGCCAAGGGCCGGCATGGGGTTTCTCGCTTTTTGAAGATAATGCTGAATACGGTTACGGTATGCACATGGGTGTAACACAACTGCGAGATACTTTAGCGATCAAGATGGAAGAAGCATTGGCAAAAGAGCTTAGTGTAGAAGTACGAAGTGCTATTGAAGATTGGCTGGCAAACAAAGAAAAAACGGAGGGGACTCGGCAGCGCGCTGATCGACTGACAGCTGTCCTGGAAAATTTGCAAGGCAGCGACTCGTTGTTAAATGGTATTTATGAGTTGCGCGATTATTTTATCAAACGTTCCCAGTGGATCTTTGGTGGAGATGGCTGGGCTTATGATATTGG
>CAYUNV010000159.1:0-7967 GCA_964446265.1 uncultured Negativicutes bacterium
AAAGTTTACGCGGCGATATTATTTTGCAGGAGCCGGGGATTGAACTGAACCTTTCCACCAAGCCTAAAATTGGTTTTTTTGAGTTTAATATTTTACTGGATAATCCGGCTTATATCGAAAAACTAGCGGATTATATTCAATTGGTAGTCCATTATATTCTCCATTATTTTCATAAGAATTGTAACAGCTACAATCTGTTTTTTTACCGGCTTGATGACAGAATATCGGTAAAAATTATGCCGCGTTTCGTGACTTCCCCTTTGTTTGTCGGGTATTCTATTCCGCAGGTTTCCAACCGCGGTGCGGAAGTGATACAGGAAATTCAAACCTTGTACCGTGCATAAATCGATTGGATAAGGAGAGAACCATGCGTATAGCGAGAGAAGATTCTTTATTGTTGGTGGTCGATGTTCAAGAAAAGCTTGTGCCGCATATGTTCGAGCATGAGAAATTAGTCCGTAAACTGGAAATTCTTGTGCGCGGCGCCAAAACGCTGGACTTGCCGATTGTGGCGGCGCGCCAATATCCGCAAGGCTTGGGTGACATTGTGATGCCGCTTCGCCTGCAGTTTCCCGAGAGCCACGATAAAATTACCTTTAGTTGCTGCGGCAATGAAGAAATGATGGCGGTTTTGCAGCGTAAAGGCAAAAATACGGTGATCGTATGCGGCGTCGAGTCGCATATCTGTGTCCTGCAAACGGCTATCGATCTGAAGGATGCCGGATTCACGGTTGTTGCAGTGGCTGATACGATGGCTTCCCGCTCGCGGTGCGATTATGAAATTGCCCTGCGGCGGATGGAACAGGAGGGCATCCTGCTGACGACGACGGAAGCGGTCTTGTTTGAGTTGTGCTATCGGGCAGGGACGAATGAGTTTAAGGCAATTTCACAGTTAGTAAAATGAAAAAGCGAGCGCCGCAAGGCGCTCGTATCGTTTTGGGGACAAAGGAAGAAAAAGCGGATAATATTTGTTTAGGTTATCAACCGTTTTTCCATTAATTTAATCGGCAGAGGAAGCAATATGGCACCGATGGCGGCAAGGACCCCAGAGTGGATCCAAATATCGGCCGTAATGTGGCCTAAGGCCAGGGCCCGGCAGACTTCCACGCTGTGGTACAACGGGTTGAGCCAGTTTATGGTTTGCACCCAGCCCGGCAACGCGCTGACTGGGAAATACAATCCGCCAAACAGGAAGAACGGCATAATCGCCAGCGTGATGTAGTAGTTGATATATTCGATGTTGTTCGTGACGCCGGTGTAGCACATGGCCAGGATGGCGAAGACTGTGCCGGGCAGAAACAGGAACAATGGGATTCCCAGCGCGGTGATCGAATGGATTTGTCCCATGACGGCGACCACGATCAGAATGACGGTGCCGAACAGGACGCTTTTGATCAGGCCGAATAAGATTTCGCCGAGAACGATATCCCGTACTGTGACGGGCCCGGCCAGCATGGCGTGGAAGGTCTTTTGGAAATGCAGGCGCACAAATGTTCCATAGGTGCATTCGAAGGTGGAAGAGTACATGGCAGATAGGGCCACCATGCCCGGAGCGATGAACTGCATATAGCTCATGCCGTCAATCGATTGAACGAAAGCGCCCAGGCCAAACCCCATGGCAAACAAATATAACAGCGGCTCAAATACGTTGAACATTACATTGTGCTGCCAGGTGCGGGCGAATACTTTAAAATGCCGTCTGACAATCCGGAAGGCGGTCATTCGCGTTCAGCTCCTTTGCCGGTCAATTTTAAGAAAACGTCTTCCAAATTGGCAGGTCGTAAAAAACAATCATCGAGTGAAATGCCAAGCTGGACTGCTGTATCCTGCAGCTGCTTCCTGCTGCGGGCATAGAGAAAAATTGCGTCAACTACCTGCAGCGCTTCGATGTCGGCTTCGGCTGCTGTTTCCAAGAGGTTGGGCGGCAGCATATGTACCGGCAGACGGATCTCCAGGACACAGGGCAGAACGTACTGTTCGACCAGTGACTGCGGGCTGCCGGTTGCCAGAATCAACCCTTCGTGCATGACAACCAGGCGATCGCATAATTGCGCCGCCTCTTCCATGTAGTGCGTAGTCAGGATGAGGGTTACTCCCGCGCTTTTGAGGTCCCGGAGTTTTTGCCATACCAGATGGCGGGCATGCGGATCCAGCCCGGTGGTCGGTTCATCCAGGATAATCAGCTGCGGGTCATTGATCAGCGCCCGGGCGATCACCAGCCGTCGTTTTAATCCGCCGGAAAGGCTTTCTACATTTGCTGTTTCTTTTTCTTCCAACCCCATCAAGGCAAGCAAATTTCGTCCTTTGTCCCGCGCTTCCTGGTGGCTCATGCCGAAAAGGCCGCCGTAAACTTCCAGATTTTCCAGTACGGTTAAGTCAGGGTCCAGGTTGTCTTCCTGCGGTACAATTCCCAGGCGTTTTTTTATTTCCGGCGGCGTGAGCCGGATGGGACGCCCGAAAATGGTCAGGTTGCCTTCGTCTACGGTTGATAGGCCATAGATCATTCGCATGGTTGTCGACTTTCCGGCGCCGTTATGGCCGAGAAAACCAAAACATTCGCCTTCTTGGATATGAAAAGAAACATTGTGTAGGGCTCGAAAGGTTCCATAGCATTTGCCGATTTGTTCAGCAACAATAATATCGCGCAATGTTAGCACCGCCTGTTTTTGATCATGTCGTAAACAACTAATTATAGGTATTGTATCACAAATGCAGACTTACTTCAGGTGGGGTTTTTATATTGGGCCTGCAATGGGGTAATAAATTTAAATATAGACTTACTTCAGGTGGGGTTACAGGCTGTGCGAGGGGCAACGAGTAGTTCAACAGGTTGAAAATAAAGGGAAAAGGTGTTATGCTAAAAAAAAATTCGTGGAAGTTGTAGTCATAGGGGGAAAAGTGTTTATGCACGTTCGAAAATTGACATTTACGGCTTTGTTTATTGCAGTTGGTGTTGTATCCGCTCATTTAGTGTATATTCCGGTTGGCGTTTCCCGCTGTTTTCCGGTGCAGCATGCGATCAATATCCTTTTGGCGGTATTGCTCGGAACACGCTATTCCGTCAGTGCGGCGTTTGGAACGTCCGTATTGCGTAATTTACTGGGAACAGGCTCTTTGCTGGCGTTCCCCGGCAGTATGATCGGCGCTGCGCTCTCCGGCTTTTTGTACAAAAAAACCAACCACATCTTGGGTGCCATAATCGGTGAGATTGTTGGCACCGGCATTTTGGGAGGCTTAGTGGCCTATCCGATTGCCAAATATTTAATCGGTTCCCAGGTTGGGGCATTGTTTTTCGTGGTTCCTTTCCTGGTTAGTACAACGGGCGGCAGTATGATTGCACTGGCTTTGTACAAGACGCCGATTACTGCTTTTCTCCGTGAAAAACTGAATTAACGGCAGACCGTATACAGGTGTGTGCAGATAACACCGGGAGGCAGCGGCTGGGACCTTGCCTTGCCGGTGTTTTGCCTTTTGGTTTCTGTTGCACTGCGGTTGTAAAAGCAGTGGCTGAAATGATACAATATATTTATTTAGACTTATTTCGCATTGGCGTGAAAAGGGTGAAATTTTGGAAAAATGGAAACGAAGCCTGTGGATCTTATGGGTGGGCGTTCTTTTATCGGCGGCCAGTTATACGATGATTGTGCCGTTTTTGCCGTTGTATTTGCTTGATTTGGGTGTAAATCCCACGAAGATCAACTTGTGGTCGGGCGTGGTTTTTTCCATCACGTTTTTGATCAGTTCGTTAATGGCTCCGTACTGGGGATCACGGGCGGATAAATACGGTAAACGCAAGATGGTGATCCGGGCGGGGATCAGTTTGGCTGTTGTGTATTTTTTGGGCGGCGTGGTCCGGACTCCGGAAGAACTGTTTTTGGTACGGGCCCTGCAAGGGTTTGCCAGTGGCTTTGTCCCGGCTTCATTATCGATTGTTGCTTCTTCGGCGCCGGATGATAAAATGGGTTGGAGTCTGGGAATTATGCAGACCGGAACTGCGACCGGGGGGATCTTGGGTCCTTTGGTCGGCGGTGTTTTTTCGCATTTTTTCGGCATGCGGGTTTCGTTTGCCATTGCAGCCGTAGGTGTTTTGCTGGCCACTATGGCCGTATGGCTGTTTGTGGAAGAAGGCCATTCCGTCACGGAACCGCACCCTAGTACGATCAAAGAAGATCTGAAAATGGCTGCCGGCAATGCTCCCCTGATGGGAATTTTGCTGTTGTTAATGACGGTCCAAGTGGTTGTCATGGCGTTGCAGCCGCTGATTACCCTTCATGTAGCGCATCTGCAAGGGGCCCTTGAAGGGGCGGTGCTTTCCTCCGGCATTATCTTTTCCCTGACCGGGGTGGCTGGAATCATTGCCGCTCCTTCCTGGGGCAAGTATGGCCAAGATTTAGGTTTTTATAAGATTTTATTCATTGCGCTGATTGGCGCCGGATTGATGAATGTGGGCCAATATTGGGTCGGAACTTTGTGGCAGTTCAGCCTTTTGCAGTTTGTGTTTGGTTTGTTTATCATCGGGGTGTATCCGTCGATTAATACGTTGATCGTGGAACATACCGAGCTGCATTTCCGCGGCCGGGCGTTTGGCCTGTCGACGAGTGCGAACCAAATGGGCGGAATGATCGGTCCGTTATTGGGCGGGATTGCCGGTTCCTGGATGAGTGTCCGGTCGATTTTTGTTTCAACGGGAATTTTATTATTGTTTTCGGCCTTTATGGTGTGGAAATTGACCCGGCCCTGGAAGGAATTTTTAGGTTAACAAAATTTTTGTCTTGCACAGTAAAAAAATCATTGTAAAATATGAATGTAGACTTACTTCAAAATATGGAATCGAAGATGTATTGACGGGTGAAACGATGAGCAAACGATTACTATTGATTGGTATCTTTATTATTCTGGCCGGATTCGTTCTGTATCAGCAGGGGCGCGGGCCTGTACAACAAGCCGGGCAGGGAACAACTGCTGTTGCGGTGAAGCCTTCGCCGGCAGCCGAGGCGCGGGCATTTCCTGCCGGGGTGCCTATTCTAATGTACCACAGCATTGCGGAAGAGCCGGGGAATGATGCCGTGATCAGCAAGGCGCGGTTCTTAGAACAAATGAAATATTTGCATGAGCATGATTATCATCCGGTTACCTTGGATGATTTGGAGGCCTACTTGACCAAAAAACAAGCTTTGCCATTGCGGCCGGTAGTCATTACGTTTGACGATGGTTATCGTGATACGTACGAAGTGGCTATGCCGGTGCTGAAACAATATGGGTTTCGCAGTGTCTTGTTTTTTCCCATGGGCAAGGACGGCGGCCGGTTAAGCTGGGATGAATTACGGGAAATGAAGGCTTCCGGTATGGACGTTGCGTCGCATAGTTATAACCACCGGAGTATGGGTGATTTGTCCCGCGCGGAACAGGCGGAGGAGATTAAAAGCTCGAAAAGAGTGCTAGACCAGCAGTTAAACCAGAATACGCGGTGGTTTTGCTATCCGAATGGCAGCTATGGACCGGAGACGCTGGAATTGTTGAAGGCCAGTGGTTTTACGGTCGCAGTGACGATCGATCCGGGCTGGGCAAAGCCGGGGGACAGCCCCCTGACCTTGCGGCGTATCTGGATGGGAAACAATGTGGACTTGAAACATTTTGAAGAACGGTTGACGAAAGAAAACTATTCTATGTTATAAGGAAGAAAATGGGTGGGCACAAATAATTTTGAAGGGGACGAGGAATGGGAAAATTATCTCTCAAAGACAATGTATATGTCCGCATTGTAATCATTAATCTGATCATTTTCATGATTTCTGCGCCGCTGTTGATTTTGTACGGACCATTTAAGAATATCCGCAGCAGTGTCGTCGGTGCGATCATGACTTCCCGGCATCCACAGTATATTACCTGGCTGCTTTCCGACAAGGAAATCCAGGCGATTGCCAAGGAAACAGGCGGTGCAGGGAACGCCCGGCAGGATATATTCCATTTTAAAAAGAATGAGGATGCCAAGATCCGCTTGACCAATATCAAAAGCAACCGGTTCCAGGGTTATTTGCTGGAAGTGCCGGATCCGTCGCGGGTAAAGGTAGCGACAGCCCGCGATATGCAGGAGAAAGGCGACACGGTTAGCACAATCGCGCTGAATAACAATGCAATTGCCGCGATCAATGCCGGCGGTTTTTATGATCCGGAAGGAACCGGCGTAGGGCGTCTTCCGTACGGAGTCATTGTCCAGAATGGGAAATTTATTATTGGCGGCGATATTAACGAACAGGTTCCGTTGGTCGGCTTCACGAAAAGCGGCAGCCTGGTTGCCGGTAATTATACGGCCCAGGAAATGCGTAAGCTGAATGTAGTGGAGGGCGTGACATTTGGCCCGCCGTTGATCATCAATGGCCAAAAGATGATTACCAGCGGCGACGGCGGTTGGGGTGTAGCGCCGCGGACGGCGATCGGCCAGCGCAAAGACGGGACAGTGCTGCTGTTGGTTGTTGACGGGCGGCAGCCCGGATATTCGATCGGGGCGACTCTGCTGGATTTGCAGAATATTTTATACGAACAGGGAGCGTATGTGGCAGCTAATTTGGATGGCGGGTCCAGTGCGACGTTGTTCTATAACGGTAATGTAGTGAATAAGCCGTGCGACATGTTAGGCGAACGAATGATCCCGACGGCTTTTGTCGTTAAATAGCAAGGAGGAACACAGTTGAAGATATCCCGCAAATTATTAGCCGGTATTGGAATCGGGCTTGCGCTCCAGTTGGGCGTTTATTTGTATCTAGACCAAGTGTTGCTGGCTCCGGCTTCTTCGTTTGAAGTGACGGCAGCGGATCAATCCCAGGGCCAAATCAACGGCAAGGCGTACTATTCGTTTGACCGCCGGTTTATGGCGATCGCGAAAGAGGATGCTGTTGAAATTTATAGCCTTCCCGGGAAAATGCTGGTGCGGACCATCCCGTTGGAGCAGCGGCGTGTTTCTTATTTCAAGTGGCTGGAAGACCGTAACTTAGCCTTGATGGGAACGTATCCGAATGGAAATTCCACCAAGGATACGCAAGTAATATTGGCGCAGATTAACCCTTTAACGGAAGGACATGAGCTTGCTACAAAAATAAACAGCCTCCCCAAGGATAGTAAAATTACAGAAGTCGCATATTCCACGGCGACGAACGTGATTTATATGCAGATTCAGGTTTCCACCAATCCGGACCGGTATCGGATTTACCGCACGGATGCCAACCAGGAATTGGCCCGCATTTATTTCAATAATAACAATGTCGGCCGTATTGGTGTGCTGTATGATCAGGATTCGCTGATTTTTGAGAATTTGGATGACAATTCGGTGATGGTGCGGCACGGAAACGGAAGCTGGAAGGCGATTTCGCCCGCAGATAAGAAAAAATACCGTTTAATCAATGTGGATGGGAAAAATGTAATCCATATTGCCAAACTGAACGCGAACGGATTGGCGGATGAAATTATCTTATTGAATGTAAGCGGTAATGTGCTGGAAAAACGAGCGCTGCAAACTCCTTTGGATGTATCGCAGCTGCGGATCAGCGCAATTAATAAATAAACCATCTTACCATGCAAAGACGCCTGGGATTTTTCCCAGACGTCTTTTTGTTGAGTACCATTTTATTCCTTTTTCTTCTTTTTATCGAGCTCTTCGGCCAGAATGTCGGCGACATGTTTGACCTGGACATTGGGAGCTTGCTTGTCTAGGCCGCCGCGGATTTGCATCATGCAGGCCGGGCAGCCGACAGCGACCACTTCCGCCTCGCTGTCTTTGATATTTGTGATTTTCTGGCTTAAAATCGGCATCGACAGGTCAGCGTGTTTGACGCCGAATGCGCCGGACATTCCGCAGCATTTATCACAGTCTTTCATTTCGACCAGTTCGTAACCAGGAGCGCTTTCTAACAGTTGGCGTGGCTGAGTAAATATATCTAAGCCGCGTTTCATATGGCAAGAGTCATGGTAAG
>CAYUNV010000160.1:0-7955 GCA_964446265.1 uncultured Negativicutes bacterium
TGCCGACAGTGATTTAATCGGTCAATTCGGCGTAGGTTTCTATTCTGCCTTCATGGTAGCGCAGAAAGTAACCCTGCTGACCCGCGCTCCTGGGCAAACATCCGGAATACGTTGGGAATCGACTGGTGACGGTACTTATACCATCGAGCATTGTGATAAAGACAATCGGGGTACGACCATCATTTTAACCCTAAATCCGGAATTCTATTCGCCTGACCACCCGGAAGAAAACTTCCTAAACACGTATACATTGGAAAGCCTTGTGAAAAAATACTCCGATTATATCCGCTACCCCATTAAAATGAATTTCGTGAAAGAAGAACAACCCCGCGATGCCGACGGGAAAATCATCGAAGATGCCCCCGCGACAAAACAGACGGAAGTTCGCACCTTAAATTCTATGAAACCATTATGGGTGCGCAACAAGAATGAAATTTCCGCCGAGGAATATAATGACTTCTATAAAGATCTTTTTCACGACTGGGAAGCCCCTTTGGAAATCATTCATTCCAAAGTAGAAGGCATGGTTGAATATGCTACATTATTATTTATACCCGCCCATGCTCCTTTCGATCTATACCACCGTGACTATACCACCGGCATTCGCCTCTATTGCAAAAACGTTTTCATTATGGACAATTGCAAAGAGTTGCTGCCTGAATATTTACGTTTCGTTCGCGGGTTGGTTGATTCACCTGATTTCTCACTCAATATTTCCCGGGAACTTTTACAGTACAGCAGCCAATTACAACGAATTGGCAAAAACCTTGAAAAAAGTGTGTTAAAAACATTGGAAACCTTACTTGAAAAAGACCGGCCAAAATATGAGACTTTCTGGAAAGAATACGGAAATGCATTAAAAAGCGGTGTATATTCCGATTACTCCAGCCGGGATAAACTAAAGACACTGCTGCTCTTTCCGTCTTCGCACACCGAAAGCGGTTTGACTACTTTGGACGAATATATTTCCCGCATGCCAGAAACACAAAAAGCAATTTATTACGCAACCGGAAAAGACCGGTCTGCCGTGGAGCGCCTGCCGCAAATGGAACTTCTGCGCGAAAAGGGGATCGAAGTGATTTATCTCTTTGAGCGAGTTGATGAGTTTGCCATCGACGCATTAGGCGAATACAAGGAAAAGAAATTCCAATCCATCAGCCGAGCCGGCTCAAACTTGGATGATATCGAAAGCGCCGACGAAAAGAAAGAAGCCGAAGAACTGTCCAAGGAAAAAGAAGCGCTGGTAACTGCAATTAAAGAACGCCTCAAAGACAAAGTCACCGACGTACGCATCAGCCGCCGCCTAAAATCCAGCGCAGTATGCCTCGTCAGCGGCGACGACGGCATCAGCCTCTCCATGGAACAAATTTTATCCGAAGTAAATAAGAGCATGTTCAAGGCTAGCCGCATCATGGAATTGAACCCCCATCACGAAATCTTTACGGTTTTAAACGATTTATACGAAAAAGATCCTGCTTCCGAAGAATTCAAAGACTATTGCGACCTTCTGTACGGCCAAGCATTGTTGATGGAAGGGATTACCCCGGAAGACCCGATAAGTTTTGCCGCTAAAATCGCGAAACTGATGGCCCGCAGCTAACATTCAATCCACCTTAAGTAAGTCTACATTCATGTTTATTAGCAACAAATATGGAAGGCTGTTAAAAAAGGTTAAGATGGCCTTTTTCAACAACCTGATAAAAAACAGGCTATTAATAGCCTGTTTTTTTCTGTATTTGCCGGATAAGTCTTTCCTAATGCTCAAAAACTTTGTATTATAATAATAAGAAAAGTGCAGAACCGATACTACCGTTTCTGCCGACACGCCGAAAAGAATTTGCCGACTATGACCAAAATAGCCAAGGAGTGTTGTTATGCTAAAACATGTTGCTTGTCTCTCACTTGTTGTTGCCTTAACCTTGCCCGGATCTTGCGCCGCCTATCAAGCAAATATCAGCAAAACGTATCCTATTCTCCCAACAAAATTCGAATTAGCCGATAAAACGGTGATCGATCTTTCTATTCTTGGCGCACCGATTGCCACAAAAGAACAATGCATAACGTATTTGCTGGCCAAAAACCCGCTTCCCTACTTATCGGTCTCACCCCAAGAACTGGTTGATATTTTCTACGAAGAAGGAATGATTGAGGGGATCCGTCCAGACGTGGCTTTTGCCCAAAGCCTGCATGAAACCGGTTTTTTCCGTTACGGCGGAGATGTCCTGCCGTCACAAAACAACTATGCAGGACTTGGTGCGGTCGGCAACGGTAAAAAAGGCCTCTGGTTTCCGGATGCCCGCACCGGTGTCAGAGCCCAATTCCAGCATTTAAAAGCCTATGCTTCCGTATTTCCACCTTGTACGCCGATTGTTGACCCTCGCTATGGGTTAGTAAAAAATTCTTCATCCTTTGGGAAAGCAAAGACTTGGGAAGCGTTAAACGGAAAATGGGCTGTTCCCGGGAAAACCTATGGCCAAATGATCCTTGCTATTCACCAACGGATCATTGCCATTAATCCGAATTGAACTTCGTTCCTGTAATTAGAAAACCCGGCTTGCGCCGAGCTTTAGCGATTTTTAGCGACGGCGGAAGCCGTTGGTTGCACTTATGTCCATCAGATAAAATAGTTAGTATGCTTTCTGATGGACGCGTAAAGTCCCGCAATCTGCAATACAGATTGCGGGACTTTGTTTTGCAATTATACTATTTCCCAGACAATGATTAGGGTTGTATAGTCGCTTTATACATTTGCTTGCCGTCTTTAAATTCAATGATAACTGCACTCTTGACCGCATCGTGACTAGCATTCAACGTAGTTGCTCCGGTAATTGCCGGATAATCTTTGGTTGCCGCCAAAGCCTCGCGGATTTTTTCCGGTTCCGCACTGCCGGCCCGTTTGATTGCGTCAATCAACACGTTTGCAGCATCATAACCGAGAACGGCCATGGCATCAGGAGCTTGTCCATACTCTTTTTTATACGCTTGTACAAAAGCCTGGGCTGCAGGGCTGGTATCGTCAACAGAATAGTGGTTGGTAAAATACGTGTTATTTAAAGCGGCAGCTCCGCCGATTTCCACTAATTTCGGTGAATCCCATCCGTCTCCGCCTACGATCGGCGCGGTGATACCCATTTCACGAGCCTGCTTAACAATTTTACCCACTTCTTCATAGTAACCAGGAACATAGATAACGTCAGCATTTAACGCTTTTACCTTCGTCAAGATGGTTTTGAAGTCCTGGTCTTTTTGCAAATATGCTTCTTCCGCTAAAATGCTGCCGCCGCTCTTAGTGAAAGCAGTCTTGAAGAAGGCGGACAGACCTTTGCTGTAGTCGCTGCTGTTGTCAACCAATATTACCGCTTTGTTCAGTTTCAACGTGTTAAGAACAAAGTTTGCTCCAACCGTTCCTTGGAAAGGATCTATAAAACAAACACGGAAACTATAATTTTTTACTTTACCGGTTGCTTCATCCATTGTTACTTTCGGGTTCGTAGCACCTACTGCAATAAACGGAAGTTTGCTTGCTTCCGCTACGCTGGAAGCTGCAATCGCATTGGAACTGGCAAATATACCGGTTACCGCTACGACTTTATCCTGTGTTGCTAATTTTGTCATCGCATTAGCCGATTCAGACGGCTCGCTTTTGTTGTCGGCAACAACTGCCTGGATCTGTTTACCAAGGACTCCGCCTTTAGCATTAGCTTCTTTAATCGCCATTTTTGCACCATTGGCTGCTGAAGTGCCAAATGTAGCATTGCTGCCGGTCAGCTCATCCAGAATACCAATTTTAATGTCTTTCGAAGACGACCCGCCGCAGCCTGCCATGGTTGCAGCCATCAGCAAAGTTACCAAAGATACAGCAACCAGTTTAAAAATACTTTTCATGAATCTTCCCGCTCCCTTTTCATCGTATTTTGGCAATACATTGTTTTTGAATGAATTCCCTATTCTACACATAGCGAAATGGATGTAAAAAGAAAAAAGAAAAGAGTCAAATCACTCTGTGATCCGACTCTTGACAACCAAAATAAAACAGACCGCTTATTCGCAGTTGCTGTTTTTATCTCTGTCCTTTTGCCTGAGAGATTTGCCAGTAAAACAATATTACTGTATTTCACCTTCGGCGCCCTTAACTAAGAGTCTCTCCAGAGTCCCATCAATTTACGGTTCCACCCAAGTCATTCAGGTACCTGAGAGTTTCGCTCCTTCGGCGGGCCATTATGGCCACTCTTCCGCAAACATCATTTGGAAAATATGTGTAGTTTTTGAGAATACATTGAAAGCCTTTTATATTATACACGAAATTGTTTTTTTATTCAATACCATCGTATAATATAGCATTATAAAGACAATTTTTCTGCTGTATATGCAGCAAGCTCTGAAGGCTTCTCCAAATATTCTTTTGAAACTTGCTTCCATTTAGCAAAATGCGGTGTCGTAAAATGAAGTTGAATTGCTGCCTGATCCGCCCATTCTTCTACAAATGTGCATCGATTTTCAGCAAAAGGATCATCTAGCAGTGAATAGCTGACACAACCTGCCTCAGCCCTTGATGCAGCGATCACTTCGCCCGCAGCAGCCAATAACGCCTGTTTCTTTCCTGGTTTTACCGATAACTTTGCAATCACAATAACCATCCTTAATTTCCTCCCCGATCACTATAATATTTTTATACTTATTTTCTTCATCGCAAGCGAATTCCCTGTTGTTAATTCTTTCTTTTTCTTGCACACAAGTTGACCTGTTGGCCAGAAAAGCCTAGAATATATTTATGAACGGATCATTTTCACAAAGGAGTACTAACTATGCATGTAAAATCAAACCTGTTGCTTCTGCTGACAGCGGCAATATGGGGCTTTGCCTTTGTAGCACAACGGGTCGGAATGGAATCGATGCCTCCGTTTGCCTTTAATGGGGTACGGTTTGCTTTGGGGGCGATTTCATTGCTGCCGGTAATGTTCTTCTTCCAAAATAGTTCTTCATCGCAGAAATATTCTCACCCAACGAGAAAACATCGGCGCATTGGCTTGCTTGCCGGTGTGATTTTATTTATCGCCGCTTCGCTCCAACAAATCGGGCTGATTGGCACGACGGCCGGAAAAGCCGCGTTTATAACTTGCTTGTACATTGTACTGGTTCCAATTGCCGGCATTTTCTTGAAGCAACATATCCGGATGAATACCTGGTTCGGCTCCATTCTTGCGGTCATCGGCTTATATTTTTTATGTGTAAAAGAAAATCTAACCATCTCCTGGGGAGATTTTTTAGAATTAATCGGTGCTTTCTTCTGGACAGCCCATATTTTGCTGATCGACCGTTACTCCCGTGAGGTGGATACGCTAAAGCTTGCGTTTTATCAGTTTATGACTTGTTCCGTCTTCAGTTTGCTTACTGCCTCACTGTTTGAAACTGTGCTCCTGGAAAACATAGTGAGTGCCGCTATTCCAATATTATATGGCGGGATTGGTTCGGTAGGCATCGCCTATACATTACAAATTGTCGGCCAAAAAAACGCCTCACCGGCCAATGCGGCGATTATTCTTAGCATGGAGACCGTTTTTGCCGCTATCGGCGGGTACCTTCTCATCGCAGAGCGACTTGGACCCTGGGAACTTGGGGGCTGTGCCCTAATGTTCTCCGGTATGCTGTTAACACAAGTACAATCAATAACTTCCCAGAAATCCAGGCTGGAAACCGATGGACTGCCATTATAAACGCAGAGCGATCTTTTGCGGCGCCATAAGCTGCTAAAAAGAAAGATGTTCCGAATGCATAAAGTATTCGGAACATCTTTCTTTTTAACGACCTCAAACAACTTAGAAAACATTCGCATTAATAAATAACATACAAGTATTTACATCAGAGAGCAAACTCTTGTCATCAGATTGGCTTTCAACAGATTGGGCCTCAACAAGGGTAAGTAGTTGGCCATTCCAATTGTAACCTATATATTGCATTCGTATACCGTCCTCTCAAAAAATCACGATTTCCTCCCTGGCAATAGCGCAGAAAACTTTTTCTAACCAAGCAATTTATTTAGAATAGACCAGTCGTCTGTAAATTTTTATTTTATATGGTGAACCTATTGTTCACCATATACGCTGCTTATTGATTTTTAGCGGCGGGAGGAAGTATCAAATCCAGTGCAATATCGATAAATTTATGCAATGGGCTCAACTCTTGATTTGCCTGCATCCGCATAAGAGCCCCTTCCCAGGAGGTAAGAAGAAATTCAGCCAGAAAATCAGCATCTTGCAATGAAGAAATTTCGCCGTTTGCCTGGCCTTCTTTTATACATACCGAAAACAACATTGTCCATTGATCAAAACCACGTTTTAATGCATCGCGCATCGATGTACTGTGAGCCGCCACCTCAGTAGCCAGTTTCGCAATCAAACAACCCCGTTCACAACCGTTTTCCCCATAATAATCACGAATTACAATGAAATGCTGCCGTATCCTCTCTCGTGGGGAGTACTGGATATCCGACAATCTTTGCCGCATAATACCGGCTAGTCTTTCAGCATAATAGTCAATAATAGCAACCCCAAAAGCTTCCTTCGATTCGAAATAGTGGTAAAACGAACCCTTCGGCACCTCCACTTCCGTTAAAATTTCCTGGATTCCAACGGCATGATAACTTTTGGCCAGCATTGCCCTGGCGCCTGCTTGAATTAGCTTTTGTCGTGTTGTTAGTTTCATACTGACATAATAGACCAGTCGTCTCAAATTGTCAAATATTATTTTCTAAAATTAATTGACCGAAACAAACAACGTAGCAGGAAAAAACAAATCCAAAGCGAAGAAGAAGCTAGTGGAAATCACTGTTTATTGCGGTTTTCTAAATCTGTTATTAAGAGAGGTATTAAACTATGGCAACTGTTCACGTTAAATATTTAGGCGGACTGCGGACGGAAGCAACGCATCTGCAATCCGGAAATAAATTAATCACTGATGCTCCGGTTGACAATCAAGGCAAAGGAGAAGCGTTTTCGCCAACTGATTTATTGGCTACAGCCTATGCCGGCTGCATATTAACAATCGCTGGAATGGCAGCCCAAACTCACGGTTTCGATATCACCGGGGCAGAAATCACCGTTACCAAGGTGATGGGAACCAATCCCCGCCGCATTGTTGAATTAAACATGGAAATTGTATTGCCACACGATAATTACAGCCCAAAACACAAAAAAATGATCGAGCAAGTAGTCAAAACGTGCCCTGTATATAATAGTCTCCACCCGGAAATAAAAAAAGAAATCAATTTCGCGTATCGCAATCAATAAGCAATCAGCAAGATGAGTGCCGAAGGACAAAAACAGGCCAGCGCCTTATAGGGTGGCAGCCTGTTTTTTCGTTAACCCGAAAATATTTTTAAATTAACACCATTGGGGAAAGGCAGGGCTTTACTCATGAAACTAACGTCCTGGAATGTAAACGGCCTCAGGGCTTGCCTTAATAAGGGCTTCAAAGATTTTTTCCATACTGTCGATGCAGATATTTTCTGCATCCAGGAAACCAAAATGCAGCCAAACCAAGTAGAAGTGGACTTAGGCCAATATGAGGCCTATTGGAATAGCGCCAGTAAAAAAGGGTATTCCGGTACCGCAGTTTTTACACGCATTAAACCGCTGAGTTCCCGTTACGGTATGGATATGTCTGAACATGACCAGGAAGGAAGGATCATAACTTTGGAATTTGAACCATTCTTTCTCGTCAATGTTTACACTCCCAATTCCCAACGTGAATTGGTCCGTTTGGATTACCGGATGAAATGGGAAGACGATTTCCGGGCCTATTTGCAAACATTGGACAGCAAAAAACCTGTCATTATCTGCGGCGATATCAATGTCGCCCATCAAGAAATCGATATCAAAAATCCAAAAGGCAATCGGCGAAATGCCGGATTCACGGATGAAGAACGGGGAAAAATGACGATGCTCCTGCAATCCGGC
>CAYUNV010000161.1:0-7905 GCA_964446265.1 uncultured Negativicutes bacterium
ATACGGGATGGTGCTCAACCTTGAAGAAGACAATGTCGGCGGCGTATTGCTCGGCGGTGAGACTTCGATAAAAGAAGGCGACACAGTCCGTCGGACCGGCCGGATCATGGAAGTTCCCGTCGGCGAAGCGATGGTTGGACGTGTTGTGAACGCCTTAGGCCAGCCTATTGACGGCAAAGGGCCGATCCATACCACAGAATTTAATCCGGTTGAAAAGCGGGCACCGGGCATTGCCGACCGGCAATCCGTTAAGGAACCGCTGCAAACCGGCTTGAAGGCCATTGACTCCATGGTGCCGATTGGCCGCGGACAGCGGGAATTAATCATCGGTGACCGTGGTACCGGTAAAACAGCGATCGCTGTGGATACCATCATTAATCAAAAAGGGCAGAATGTAATCTGCATTTATGTGGCGATTGGACAAAAATCCTCTACGGTTGCCCGTATTGTGCATACGTTGGAAGCGCACGGGGCGATGGAATATACGATCGTTGTTGCCGCTACTGCTTCCGATAGTGCGCCGCTGCAATATTTGGCGCCGTATTCCGGTGTTGCCATGGGCGAATATTTCATGCAAAAAGGTGGCCATGTACTGTGCGTATATGACGATCTGTCCAAGCATGCGGTAGCCTATCGTGCCATGTCCTTGCTGCTTCGCCGTCCTCCTGGACGTGAGGCGTATCCGGGCGACGTTTTCTACCTACATTCCCGCTTGTTGGAGCGGGCGGCAAAATTGTCGCCGGAACTGGGCGGCGGTTCGATTACTGCGCTGCCGATCATTGAAACGCTGGCCGGTGACGTATCGGCCTACATTCCGACCAACGTAATTTCGATTACGGACGGTCAGATCTTTTTGGAAAGCGAATTATTCTACTCCGGCATTCGTCCGGCCATCAGCGTCGGTTTGTCCGTATCCCGGGTAGGCGGCTCTGCGCAGATCAAGGCAATGAAACAAGTTGCCGGCCGTTTGCGGCTGGATTTGGCGCAATACCGTGAAATGGCGGCGTTTGCCCAGTTCGGCTCCGACCTGGACAAAGCAACGAAAGCGATGCTGGACCGCGGTCACCGCACGATGGAAATTCTGAAACAGCCCCAGTATGTGCCAATGCCGGTTGAAGAACAGGTTATGGTTATCTATTTGGCGGTTAACGGTTACCTAGATGATGTTGATGCGGAGACCTTGGCAAAATTCGAGCACGACTATCTGAAGTTCATGCGTTCCAATTACGCGGAAATTGCCAAGAGCATCAGCGAGAAAAAAGCGCTCACCCCAGAAATTGAAACGGCGCTGCAAAAGGCGATTAAAGAGTTTAAAGATACCTTTGCAACGTTTGAGAAAAACGGCGAACAGTCCGCAGTGAGGTGATCATGAATGCCTAGTACACAGGATATACGCCGTCGTATCAAGAGTGTCAAGAGTATCGAACAAATTACAAAAGCCATGGAAATGGTTGCTGCGGCACGGTTGCGCCGGGCGCAGGAACGGGCCAATGCCAGCAAACCTTATACCCAGAAGATCCGGGAAGCTTTGCTGCATGTTGCCGGCACTCTGCGGGATGAAGATGTTCACCCGTTGCTGGAAGTCCGGGAAGTGAAGCGGATCGGCTATCTGGTTCTCAGTTCCGATAAAGGGTTGGCCGGCGCCTATGCCTCCAATCTGATCAAAGAAGTCTTGCCGGCTGTTCGTGGCAAAGACAATGTCGGGCTGATTACGGTCGGCCGTAAACCCCGCGATTATTTCCGACGGCGGCAGTATCAGGTAGACCATGAGTATACCGGCTTTTCCGAGAAGCCGACTTATGAAAATGCGGTGGCCATTGCTCGTGATTTGGCGAATGATTTCATCGCCGGCAAATATGATGAAATCTACTTGTCCTTTACACGCTTTGTTTCGCCGATTGTGCAAAAACCGGTCACCATTAAACTGCTGCCCGCCACCAGTCAAGCGGATGAGCACGAGAAATCGGTGGCGCACAGTGAATATATTTTTGAACCGTCAGCAACAGAAGTATTGAATTTGCTGGTGCCTAAATATTTGGAAACTGTGATTTACGGCGCGCTGCTGCAATCGGCAGCCAGCGAGTTAGGAGCCCGGATGACCGCGATGGGTTCGGCGACGACGAACGCGCAAGACTTAATCGCAAAACTGGTTCTTAATTACAATAAAGTTCGTCAGGCGACCATAACCCGTGAAATCTCGGAAATCGTGGGTGGCGCCGAGGCATTGAAGTAAGCAGTCAATGCGTACATGCGTACAGAGGAGGGAAACCTGTGAATATCGGTAAAGTTATTCAAGTTATCGGCCCGGTCATCGACGTTGAGTTCCCTCCGGAACAGCTGCCTGCCATTTATAGTGCAATCAAGATCGATGAAACAGTCGGTGATATTTCTATTCGCGTAACGGCAGAAGTTATGCAGCATTTGGGCGATGATATCGTCCGCTGCGTAGCGATGTCGTCCACCGACGGTTTGACCCGCGGCATGAAAGTCGTGGATACGGGAGCAGCGATCAAGGTTCCGGTAGGAAAAGGCACGCTGGGCCGGATATTCAATGTATTGGGAGAAACGGTGGACAACAGTCCTGAAGCAGTTGTCGCCGATGATAATTGGCCGATTCATCGGCCGGCACCGAGTTTTGAACAGCAAGAAACTACCACGCAAATATTGGAGACAGGAATTAAAGTTGTTGACTTGATTGCTCCGTATTCCCGCGGCGGTAAAATCGGCCTCTTTGGCGGCGCCGGAGTTGGCAAAACAGTTCTTATCATGGAATTGATCCGTAATATTGCTACCGAGCACGGCGGTTATTCCGTGTTCGCCGGTGTCGGCGAGCGGACCCGGGAAGGCAACGATTTATGGACAGAAATGAAAGAGTCAGGCGTTATTGAAAAAACAGCGTTGGTGTACGGTCAAATGAATGAGCCGCCCGGAGCAAGAATGCGGGTTGGTCTCAGCGCTCTGACCATGGCGGAATATTTCCGTGATGTTGCCGGACAGGACGTATTGCTGTTTGTGGATAATATCTTCCGGTTTATCCAAGCCGGATCGGAAGTTTCCGCGCTGCTCGGCCGTATGCCGTCAGCAGTTGGCTATCAGCCGACCCTGGCTACGGATGTCGGTGCACTGCAAGAACGGATTACATCCACCAAAAAAGGATCGATCACCTCCGTACAGGCAGTGTATGTACCGGCGGATGACTTGACTGACCCGGCGCCGGCAGCGACGTTTGCCCACTTGGATGCGACGACCGTTTTGTCGCGGCAAATTGCCGAGCTTGGTATCTACCCGGCCGTGGATCCGCTCGATTCCACGTCGCGGATCATGGATCCGAACGTATTGGGCGATGACCACTATCAAACAGCCCGTGGCGTACAGGAAGTGTTGCAGCGCTACAAAGAACTGCAGGATATTATTGCCATCCTGGGTATGGAAGAGCTTTCGGATGAAGATAAGCAAACCGTTGCCCGGGCGCGTAAGATCCAAAAGTTCTTGAGCCAGCCGTTCTTCGTAGCCGAGACCTTTACCGGCATGAACGGGAAATACGTGCCTCTGAAGGAAACCATCCGCGGGTTCAAAGAGATCTTGAGCGGCAAGCACGATGACTTGCCGGAAGCGGCCTTCTACATGGTCGGTACGATTGATGAAGCGTTGGAAAAGGCTGAGAAAATGAAGGGGGAATAACAAGTGGCCAAAACAATTCGGCTAGACATTGTCACCCCCGAACGAATGGTATATTCAGAAGATGTCAACATGGTGATCGCCCGGGCGACCGATGGGGATCTGGGTGTGTTGCCAGGCCATATTCCGTTGATTGCGGGTTTGGTTATTTGGCCGCTGCGCATTCTCAAAGACGAAGGCGAGTTGCAGGTGTCGATTGCCGGCGGATTTATCGAAGTCCAGCCGACCAAAGTCACCATCTTAGCCAGCAGCGCCGAGTTGCCGGAAGAGATCGATATCGACCGGGCCATGGCGGCGCGCGAGCGGGCGGAAAAACTGCTTGCTGTCAAGGAAGGCGTTGATACGGCGCGGGCGCAAGCTGCTTTGCAGAGAGCGCTCATGCGTCTTCGAGTTGCGGAACGGGACCACCACAAAGAATAGAGATTTTTTCGAGGGACAGGCAGAATGCCTGTCCCTTTTAAGTGCACTCGTAGCCTCGGTCTTTTTTCTGCTTGCCAGATAAAAAAGTTGATGATAAACTAAAGGATGGTAAAGCAGTCTGTGTGGGAGGATTTATTTTGGAAAAGTTAGTGATTACGGGTGGAAAGCGACTATCGGGCGCGATCAAGATTAGTGGCGCCAAAAATGCTTTGCTGCCTATTATCGCCGCTTCTATTCTGGGAAAAACGCCAAGTGTACTACAGGAAATCCCTGATTTAGAAGATGTTCGTACTATATCTGAGGTATTGCACGAACTGGGGCTGAAGGTGAGGCGTGAGGAACCCGATACGTTAGTCATTGACAGCAGTGTGATCCGCAGTTGTGAGGCGCCGTATGAATTGGTCCGGAAGATGAGGGCCTCTTTCTTAGTAATGGGGGCGTTGCTGGGTCGGTGCGGACAGGCGAAAATTTCCTTGCCAGGGGGCTGTGCGATCGGCACCCGGCCGATTGATCTGCATTTGAAAGGCTTTGAAGCGTTAGGGGCAGAAATTGTCCTTGGCCATGGTTATATTGAAGCCCGAGCGCCAAAGGGGCTGACCGGCGCGCGGATTTATCTCGATTTTCCCAGTGTTGGGGCTACGGAAAATATCATGATGGCGGCGTGTACCGCCAAAGGGCAAACGATCCTGGAAAATCCGGCGGAAGAACCAGAAATCGTCGATTTAGCTACGTATCTGAACACGATGGGCGCCCGCATCCGCGGCGCAGGAACCAATGTGATTAAAATAGAAGGCGTCGAGGAATTGCGCGGCGCTGAGCATACGGTCATTCCCGACCGGATTGAAGCGGGAACGTACATGGTGGCCGCGGCGATTACCGGCGGTGACATCCGGTTGGACAATGTTTTGGTCGAACATTTGAAGCCGGTGATTGCGAAACTCAAAGAAGCCGGTGTGATCGTGGATGAAGACGTGAACGGCGTACGCGTCCGCAGCTCCGGCAAACTGAAACCGGTTGATATCAAGACCTTGCCGTACCCGGGCTTTCCGACCGACATGCAATCACAGTTTATGTCGCTCATGGCAGTGACGGAAGGAACCAGTGTCGTTACGGAAACCGTATTTGAAAACCGGTTTATGCACGTCGACGAGCTGAAACGGATGGGGTCCCACATAAAAATTGAAGGCCGCAGCGCAGTGATTGAAGGCGTTTCCAAGCTGACCGGCTGTCCGGTAAAAGCGACGGATTTGCGGGCCGGGGCTGCTTTGGTGCTGGCAGGGCTTGTCGCTGACGGTCAAACGGAAGTGGGCTGCATTCATCATATTGACCGCGGTTATGATAATTTGGTAGGGAAATTCCGCACGTTAGGGGCGGATATAGTCCGCATTAAAGCCGGATCATAAGGGACAAAAAAAGGTAATGGGCAGGCTGTTGAAAAAGGTTATTCGGCGTCGTTGTTTTCTGCGGCGTCAGCCCTTTTTGACAGTCTGTTTTTCTAGCTCTGGGTAAACCGTTAAGGAAAATTGCCAAAATCACGAGGAAAATGCGAGATTTTAAAGGATTTTGCCGTAGGATCGCGAATTAACAGAAGACTTATAAAAATAATTGCTTTTTAGGTTGTTTTAGGGGAAGGAGCTGCACTATGTTTGGAATGCCTACCGATATCGGTGTTGATTTAGGAACTGCCAATGTTTTGGTGTATGTAAAAGGGAAAGGGATTGTTCTGCGTGAACCGTCGGTGGTTGCGATTGACCGCGATACAAACCGCGTGTTGGCAATCGGCGAAGAAGCCCGGCGTATGCTGGGGCGTACTCCGGGAAATATTGTTGCCATCCGTCCGCTGCGCGAAGGCGTTATTGCGGATTATGATATTACCGAAAATATGCTGCGGTACTTTATTCAAAAAGTTGTCAAAAAGAGTTTGTTTTTCAAGCCACGGATTATGGTTTGCATTCCGTCCGGTGTGACGACGGTCGAAAAGCGGGCTGTTATTGAAGCGACGATACAAGCCGGAGCCAGCAAAACGTATTTGATCGAAGAGCCATTGGCGGCGGCAATGGGCGCCGGTCTAGACATCTCTGAGCCTTGCGGATCGATGGTGGTTGATATTGGCGGCGGAACAACCGATGTTGCCGTCCTCAGCCTCGGCGGGATTGTGATCAGCGAATCCCTCAGGGTCGGCGGCGATAAGTTTGATGAAGCATTGGTCCGCTATATTAAGAAAGAACACAATGTACTGATCGGCGAACGGACGGCTGAGAACATTAAAATTACGGTAGGGACCGCTTATGCCGGATCCCGTGATGATACGATGGAACTGCGGGGCCGGGACTTGGTTTCCGGTTTGCCGAAGACGATCCGTATTTCTTCGGCCGAGACGCTGGCGGCGTTATCCGAGACGATCTCGTTGATTGTTGAGTGCGTAAAAGCCGTGCTGGAAAGGACACCGCCGGAATTGTCGTCGGATATCGTGGATCATGGGATTGTGATGACCGGCGGCGGATCCATGCTTCAAGGCCTTGACCGTTTGATCAGTACGGAGACCGGAATCCCGACCTATCTGGCGGATGATCCGCTGTCCTGCGTGGCGATCGGTACCGGGAAAGCGCTGGATTCTTTGGAAAAATTGCAAGACAGTACAGCAATTACGAAACGAAACTTTAAAGCGGTCCGTTAATTACTGCAATGGCGTAATAAGAAGGCGGAATGACGCGGGGCCTGGGAGACGAAAAGCCGCCAGGCCTCACGTTTTGGCGATAACAAGTACGGAGGTGTCAGCCAATGATACGGGGAATTTACACAGCAGCTTCCGGGATGGTGGCAGAAACAACCCGGACGGATACGACAGCGAATAATCTGGCGAACGCGTCGACGACCGGGTACAAAAAAGATGTTGCTGTCAGCCGGGAGTTTTCCGGCCTTTTGCTGCAGCGAATGAACGATGGACAAAATGCGACGATTGGTACGTTGGGAACGGGCTCGACGATTGATGCCGTTGTTACCGAGCATACTGCCGGTGCGTTGCGGCCAACGGGGAACCCGTTGGATGTGGCGATTGATGGACGTGGTTTCTTTACAGTACAAACGCCGAATGGGCTGCGCTATACCCGCAATGGTTCTTTTACCCGCAATGCAGCAGACCAACTCGTAACCAGCGACGGATATCCGGTAGTGGGGCAGACTGGGGCTATTGCCTTGAGCGGCGTTATCAGCAGTAAAATCACAATCGCTGCGGATGGCCGTATTTACAATGGGCCAGAAGAAATCGACCGCTTGCAGCTGGCTGATTTTACCGACCCGAGCCGTCTGGTGAAAGAAGGGGCGAACCTGTTTGCCGCCGGCGATGCGGTACCGGAAAAAAATGTGACGGGAAAAGTTTCGCAGTCAACCTTGGAACTGTCGAATGTGAACGTCGTTGCGGAAATGGTCAATTTGATTTCCGGCTACCGGTCGTACGAAATTAATTCGAAGGCTGTTTTAGCGCAAGATGGCTTATTGGACAAGGCAGTGAATGAAGTCGGAAAAGTCTAAGGGAAAAAATTTAAGTTTGGCGAAAAATGATTCGATATAATGTATGGTAAGGGGCTGGACCGTAATGGGAGCCCCGGCGGCTGCTGACCGACTGATGCGGCCGATTAGAAAACCCGGCTTACGCCGAGCTTGATCTCGCTAACAGCCTATAACCCCCTATTGGGGTTAACAGGCTGTAAAGCTCGAAATAAGTTCGCTCTAAGGTTTCAAAAGGTGTTGTACCCTTTTGAAACCAAGGCTCACTTGTATAGCGACGGCGGAAGCCGCTGGTTGCAC
>CAYUNV010000162.1:0-4341 GCA_964446265.1 uncultured Negativicutes bacterium
AAAGGAGCCGTCCGGTGACTGCCAGTTGAATGGCTTGTCCTGATTAAGCTTGGGATCAGCATTTGGCATCCGTCCGGGGAGCAGGTACTTGTATCCCAGTTTGCATAGCAGCTGAGGAATCTGTGCAGGCATCCCGAAGGCATCCATCAGACTGGCAATATTTGTTTCAATTCCAAAGTTTTTTTTGTAATATTGTCGTCCCATCAGGCTGTTGCGAATAAACGACTCTCCGGAAGCAATATTCAAATCCGGAATACAATTCAGTCCTATAAGTTCGATTTTGCCCTTGGCGATGAGTTCTTTCAGCACATTATGTCTATCAGGATTTCGTTTTAAATAATTCTTTACTATATACGCCTGGTCAAACATAAATTGAAATTCAGGGTGCCGCTCAAAGAAGCCAAGCACAATATTTATTTGTTCTTCCCGGATTTCGTCATAGCGCCCATATGTAAACTGCCATGTTAAGTCCGAGTGGTGTAAAGTAGTCAAAAAAATCTGAGTGCTTTCTTTTTCTGTTGATTTGTCCAGCATAGGAACCTCCTGATGTCTGTATGAATTTTGTAATTCCGATATCGTTTGATATCGCGAGAGTATCAATCTCGATTTCAGTATCGCACAGGAAGGCTTTGAATACAATGCAACAAATTAGGTGGATTATATCAAATATTTGATACTATACAGCTTTTAGGCCAGGGAGCCGGATAGACACCGCCGTGCCGCCTTCTTCAGTATGTGTGTAATTCAGCCCGTAGTTTTCACCGTATTTCATTTGAATGCGTTGGTGAACGTTGCGGATGCCGTAACCATGTCCACTCAAGGTTTCGTCCACCTCCATCAGCAGTGATTGGTTGATAACATCAACATTGCTGCCGCGACCGTTATCCTCCACCACTATGATCAGATCGGATTCTGGTTCCGGGAATGAAATGACGATTTCAACAATGCCGTTGTTCATTCCGTATTTTATGCAGTTTTCCACCAACGGCTGCAGCAGCATCTTGGGGATAATAGTCTGTTCGGCATTTCCGTGGACGTCAAAATCTATAAACACTTTATCACCGCACAGAAAATTTTGCACGGCAACATAGCTTTTTATCATCTGGAGCTCCCGCTGCAGTGGCACGTCAATATTGGGTGCGGAGATATTGTACCTCAAAAACGAGGTTAATTCCGAAACTGCATTGGCGATCACGGTTTCCCCGTGCATCATGGCAAGACAGCAGACCGAGTTGAGCGAATTACAGAGAAAATGCGGGTTGATTTGCGCCTGCAGCACATTCAATTCAGATATTTTTTCCCGCTGCATTGCCTGCTGCATGTCCTGAATGGAGCGATGTACACGGTCCACAAGGTCGTTATAGCTTTGGTACAACACCTGAATGTCATCATCTGCGTGTTTTTTCGGAAGAGGTTTCATCGGAGCCAGCGTTTTTAAGCGCATATGTCTTGCCAGATGCAGAATTGGGTCGATAATCCGGTGCGAAAATGCAACGACCAGCAGACAGCTGATCAACAGACACAGAGGTGCAATGATCCCGAGAGCCCAGAGCATCTGCAGCGAGCTTTTCATTAGATTGATGGAGGGTATTAGTGTGACGAGGGACATATTCTGGGAAAAGTGCTTGGATTCTACGGTATAGGACTGACCATTGAATTGCAAAATTTGTGGCTTTGGTCCTGTCGATGCCCAGGCAACATCGGTAATTTCCTCGTAATTGTGTTCCTGCCAATCGGCGTTTTGAGAATACAACACGTTTCCAGAATCATCGATCAATAGAAACTGTGCGTCATCGGTCAGTGCAGAAAAATCCACATTTTTGCCGATCCAGGAAACATCCAGCCCGATCAGCACAACACCCAGCGTCACCGTTTCCACTCGGATACCGCTAACCGTGACATACTGCAGATACCGGGCCATGTAGATCTTGTCTTTATCATCACCCATTGTAAACCATTGACTTTTGTTTGGATTTTGGACTATCTGACGGAACCAGCTTTGATTCTGCACACTCTTATCGGAATAAAGCCAGGTCGCTCCATCCAAAGCTTGGTTGTTGAGGCGCGGTTGTGATAATTGTTCGGAAAGACTGTATTTGCTGTTGACAAAGAAACTGACGTGATACTTATCAGTAACTGATTTGAGAGCCATATCAATGTAATTTCCCAATAGCTGCTGTGCGCTTTGGAAAGCTGTGATGCAGCTTTCTGGATTTCCACTGTAGAGCATCAGTTGTTTCTGCAGACCGGAATTGCTGGTTCCGAGAGCTTCAACAGCAAGCTCTACCCGGTCAAAAATACTGGACACATTTTGCGCATTGTTTGCAGAAACCTGTTCCAGACTGCTCATGACGGATTTTTCAGCCTGTACTTTGAAATACCAATAAAAACAACCGGTTAATATTAACATCAGGCTGGTGACGATTGCGATAATTCCAATTGACATTTTTTGAAACAAATTGATTCGGGAGGAGGCAATCCGCTTTAATTTTTTAATGTTCACGAACGTCACCACCCGTTCTTTGACTTCAACCGAAGCTGCATCCGATATTCGGTAGGTGTCATCTGCATCTGTTTTTTAAAAATCCGGGCGAAGTAATTTTGATTACTATATCCAGACAGTTCTGCAACGCTATTGATGGATACATCTAGATTCTGTAATAGCTCAAGGGCATGGTCCATTCGCAGGCGACTGATATAAGCATTAAAAGTTTCTCCGGCATGAGAAGAAAAAATACGATTTAAATAGTCCAGAGAAAAGTGAAAGCGTGCAACTATCATAGAGGAATCAAATTGCGGAGATGTATAGTTTTCCAGAATAAAAGCTTTGATTTGCTGAAAGATGCCATGGTAGTAGTCGGTTGAACTCGAAGTGGGAACGTTCAATACCTTGTCGTATAATTCCGCCACAAAGGACACCATCTCCATTTTTGTTGAAAGCTGAATAAGCTCAGAGCATTTTTTTGCTTTCAGCATTTTTTTATCAGGGTGATATAATAACTGTACCATGGAGATACATGCTTCTTTGATTAGCTGAAACCGGCAGGAAATACAGTCGGTGAATTGCATGAAAAAATTATTGAACCAGTCGGCGTCACCTGCATGTAAATGTTCTGTAATCATCTGTTGCCGCTCCTGAGAATTGCAGATTTCAGCAAAAAAAGACTGTTGCTGGCGGCTGGTTGCCAACTCTAACAAAATAGAGCGCAGCAGTTGTATTTTTTGCGGATTGATTGGTTTGAGAAGGTATTCGGTAACATTGTATTTCATAGCCAGACGTGCGGTTTCAAAGTCTTCATATGCGCTTAAAAAAATAATTGGAACGTCGTCGCGCAGTACCTGAAGATTGCGGCAGAATTCGAGCCCATCCATCACAGGCATTTTCAGGTCGGTGATTACAACATCGGGCATTTGCTTTTGGATGAGCTGCAGTGCGTCGGCGCCGTTTTGGGCTGTTCCGGTTATCTCATAACCAAGTTCTGCCCACGGAATCATGGTTTTCAAACATTCCAGCATATGAACATCGTCGTCAATCAACAGAATATGTAGCATCTGTCAAGCTCCTTTCATGTTCTGTATTCAAAGCTGTGTTTCTCATTAAATACTAATAACGCAATAGAATTATAGCATATATGGTAGCATATAGAGCTGCAAAAAATCAATTTAATTCAAATGGAAATAAAAAGAAGACGAAAAAGTGCTAATAATCAGAAATCTT
Source organism: uncultured Negativicutes bacterium (assembly GCA_964446265.1). Lineage (GTDB taxonomy): Bacteria > Bacillota > Negativicutes > CTSoil-072 > CTSoil-072 > CTSoil-072. Next base: position 3,719 of record CAYUNV010000162.1, read on the forward strand.
CTTCTTGTGGGAGATTTACACGTGAGCTATCATGAGGATGTTCCAATTACTACAGTCTCGGAAAGGAATCCCCCCATCTTTCTACTGATTACATTGCTATTTAACGGCGGTGTTGTGGCAAGTTACATGATCAATACAACAATGTTTCATCTGAAGAACAACCTGCTGACTTTGATTCTGCCCGGATTCGCTCGTCACAGATTCTTCCAAGGCAACTTTACAGCTCATGCTGATCCGAATGGAAAAAAATCTGGATTATTTGAAGGAACGTATGGTCTACCTGTCGCCAGAAGAACTGGCTGAACTGAAAAAAGCCCCCGGTGAACCTATGCGAATGGCAATCCTTTTGGTTACTCTCGGTCCGATTCTGGTAGTATATCCATTTTTTCAGAAGTACTTTGTCAAAGGCATTACAGTAGGAGCAGTTAAAGGTTAGTTTTTCCGAAAATCGGATGAATATAAAAAAAGTTAAGAATAAGGAGGCTTTTTATGAAAAAAATAGTCAGTGCCGATATAAAACAGCAGGCCAGGGAGGTCGCCTGTATCATTGCGGAATATGTGCGTAAAAAGCCCGATGCGCTTTTGTGCTTGGCGGCCGGGGATACGCCCACGGCGGTTTACGC
>CAYUNV010000162.1:4351-7899 GCA_964446265.1 uncultured Negativicutes bacterium
CGGAAATGGCCCGTATGCAGCGGGAGGGTATGACAAATTTCAGGACCTGCCGCCTCATCGGTCTGGACGAATGGGTGGGACTGGATGGAAACGCCGAGGGAGGTTGTAAAAAGTACATCATCGACAATGTTATCAAGCCTCTGGAGCTGCCGGAGGAGAACGTCTTTTTCTTCAATGCCTGTGCCGAAGACCTGGCTGAGGAATGTGCCAAAACAGATGCTTATCTGAAAGAGTATGGACCCATTGATATTTCCCTCATGGGGGTTGGGATGAACGGACATATCGCGCTCAACGAACCTGGCTGCGACTTCGAAGCCAAAGCACATACGGTACCACTGGACCCCGTCACGGTGGAAGTGGCGCAAAAATATTTTCATCGGCCCACGCCTGTAACGCACGGCATCACATTAGGGATGAAGCAGATTTGGGGCAGCCGCCTGCTGATTGTCATTGCCAACGAGGCAAAAAAACAGGCCATCATGTACGCGGCCATATACGGCGAAGTGACAAACGCCGTGCCCGCCAGTGCGCTGCAAAACCATCCCAACTGTATTGTAAGCCTGGATGCCGCTGCGGATTCCTGAGTTATTTTTCACATAATAATAATGAGAAAAGTGATTGAACTATTAAAAATCTAGAAAAGCACTAATTAATACTTTTATATTTTAGGAGATATTCTTGATGTTTATATGGGATTTGAGCGAACAGATTAGGCGCTTATTATATGGTGATGATGACGAATTACTATCCCATCCGCGACGGAAAAGTATGGACGGCTTTTTATTGCAGGTAGTGTACAATGCTATTTACGGTATTTTGGTGGGAGGTGTGTTTTTATCTGGTTATCTGATTTATCTAGGAATGCCAGATAAGTTGATGAGTTACTTGACATCAGCACAAATGATTTGCGGGACGCTGACAGTGTTCCTGGTGCCATGGCTGGATAAAAAGCGAAGGCGACGACGGCTCATGATATCCATTCGCTTGATAAGTCGATTTTTTCAGATCTCCATTATATTTGTACCGTGGCTTTTGCCCATCAGTGTGAGACCATATGCGGTTGCATTGTGTTTGTTTTTAGGAGCAGCGGTAGCCGCTATCAATGATATTGTGTTTAATACTTGGTTTGCAGCAGTAATTCCAGACCTGGTAAAAGGGCGCTTTTATTCTGTTCGGCAACGTGTAAGTGTTGTAGTGACGTTGGCCGTTTCGATGTTAACAAGTATGATTATGGATACATTTCAGAATGCTCAATATCTGGTTTTTGTTGTGATTTACGGTATTGCATTTTTCATGACGATTTTCGAGATTAGCGCTTTACGAAAAATTGATGATGTTGACCTTCAGCCTAACGGGCAAAAAATTCATTTGTGGGATATTGTGCGGGTTCCAGCTTCAAATCGGGAATTTATGTGGTATATGCTCCTTTGTGGATTGCTCTATTTATTCTGGTTCCTAAGCACAACATTTAACTCCATCTTTCAGTTGAAGTATTTGGAAATGAGTTATACATATATCAACATTGTAGAGGCGATTAGATATTTACTTCAACTCCTTATTTTTTATAAAGTGTGGGGTCTCATATGCGATAAAGTTGGAAACAGTTTCGCACTGTTTTTAAGTATTTTATTCAATATAAGTGATTGTGTTCTGTGGGCGATGTTATCGAAGGACACAGTAATGTTTATATATCCGGTGATAAATATATTGGGTGCAGTTGGGCAGACAGGGTTTGCAGCTGCACTGTTCAATCGACGTTATGAGCTGATACCGGAAAAGGGGAAAGTGATTTATGAAACTTTTTTTTCGGCTACAATCGGTATAACCGTTTTGGTCAGTCCGTTTTTAGGGGGAGTGCTGAGAGATTTTTTGGAGGGAACCCCGGTAATGCAAATTGAGTTTGGAAATATTCGAGCTGTATATTTGGTGTCAGCTCTTTTGATTACCCTACTCCAAGGGGGATATGCATTCTATCTTCGTACACACTTTAGGGACAAGGCAGTTCTTAGTAAGAAAAATTGGAGTCAATGTGGTGTGATTTTGAAGAATGTAATACTAAGACGCGAATAGGTTTCGATACTCCAAGAACAAGTATATTGGCTGTTCCGGTTATCTCATAACCAAGTTCTGCCCACGGAATCATGGTTTTCAAACATTCCAGCATATGAACATCGTCGTCAATCAACAGAATAAAAAGTAAATAGAAATGAAAAAAATGTCGAATAAATGCTAATATTCAGGAATCTTCTTCTTGTGAGAGGTTTATCCCTGCGCTATGATGAAGATGTTCCAATTACTACAGTTTCGGAAAGGAATCCCCCCACATGAATGACTTTTTAAATAATATATGGAAAAATAGAATCCTGCTATTATTTGTTCTTCCAGGGCTTGTTCTTATTATAATGTTTAATTACATGCCAATGTTTGGATTGACCCTAGCATTTAAGAACTATAGTTACGCGAAAGGAATTTTTGAAAGCGATTGGTCCGGATTTAGTAACTTTCGATTCTTGTTTATGTCATCGGCCACAACCTGGCGGATGCTGCGCAATACCGTAGGATACTTTTTGTTATTTACAGCCGTGGGTACAGTTTGCAACGTAGCATTGGCAATTGCGTTGAATGAATGCAGGAGCAAGTATTTTGCTCGTATTTCACAAACCATTATGATACTGCCCACGTTTATCTCCTTCATAGCGGTTACATTTTTTGTAAAAGGTTTTTTGGCTGGTAATGGATTAGTCAATAATTTAATTACAGTATTCGGGGGAGACAAAATATCTTTTTATTCGGAACCAAAGTACTGGCCACTGATACTAACGCTGGTTAATTTGTGGAAGAGTACTGGATATGGATCAATCCTGTATTTGTCTGCTTTGGCGGGGATGGATAAGGAGATGTTTGAGGCGTCCGATCTTGATGGAGCGACCAAGTGGCAGCAAATCCGTTACATAACGCTCCCGATGCTTTCTTCTATGGTGGCGATTATGACACTCCTAAGTCTTGGTGGAATTATGACATCAAACACTGGTCTATTTTATCAGGTTACACGAAACATCGGCGCCCTTTATCCCACTACACAGACGCTAGATGCTTACGTGCTCAACGCCATGATCAGCGGGTCGTCTTCCTTCGGTGTGACAACCGCTGTAACGTTCTTCCAATCGTTTGTCGGCTGTTTTGTAGTAGTTTCTGTAAACCTAATTGTGCGAAAAATTTCTCCGGAACACTCGCTTTTTTAGAAGATAATTGCACTTTAATTGGTTTGAGAGTAAATTTATATCGATTTGCAAATAACAATACAAAGATAAAGTAAAGGAGAAAATAGATCGTGATTAAAAAAAAGAAACAAGCTGGTCAGTCAGTATTGATGATTGTTTTAGCATTGCTGACAATAATGTGCCTTCTTCCGCTAATCCTGATTGTTATAGTATCTTTCAGTTCACAGACTAGCATTAGTTCAAAAGGATTCAGCTTTTTTCCGACCGAATGGACGCTGGACGGTTGGCGCTATGTACTGAAGTTTGGCGATCAGGTGCTTCAGTCAT
>CAYUNV010000163.1:0-3342 GCA_964446265.1 uncultured Negativicutes bacterium
GGTTTGTACTCAATCAAACTTGCCAAATCCATAGCTTTTGCCAGTTGAATATTTTTCATCACAATATTGCCCCCTTATGCTAATTTTTTAGGATCGAACCTTTCGTTCTTCTAGTACTTATATTATACCTGATCCAGCTTATTTTCTGTGATATTAATCACGATGATAAACGAATGGTTGCTTAGCGTGAAATGATCCGGTTTTTATTGCATTCTTTCCTGGGGAGGATTATAATTAGGCAGTGTGAGATGTTAAATAGTGGAACAGTTGTATGGCTGTGTAGAATGGAGCTCTAAACAGTTTATGTATATGACATTTTTGAAAAAGCCAGTCGTCCAGGCTGGCTTTTTGCTGGGCTTTGTTGCAATTGCATTATTGGTTACATATGGGTTTGGCGTGCAAAATTTGACGCCGGAAACCCTTCAGCGTGTTATAGCCGGCTGCGGATGGTGGGGACCGGTTGCCTATGTTGTTTTATACACGATCCGACCTCTATTCTTTTTTCCGGCACTGATTTTTAATTTAGCCAGCGGACTATTGTTTGGCCCGTGGTGGGGAACGGTATATCTGGTTATGGGCGGTTCCTTTGGGGCTTGTTTATGCTTTGGCATTACGCGTTTGTTGGGGCAGAAACGTTGTGCGGCACTATGGGGAAAATCACTTTTTTTGCAAAATTGGAATGAACATGCGGCGGAATCTGGTTTCCGGACTATCTTGATGATGCGGGTTGTACCGCTTTTTCCGTATGACATAGTTAGTTACGCGTCGGGTCTCTCTAAAGTCAAATTTACTGATTATGCAGCTGCCACCATGCTTGGAATGCTGCCGGGCGCATTTGCGTACAATTTGTTGGGGTATTCTCTGACCAACTTGTTTTCCCCGACGTTTTTCCTGGCGCTTGGGGCTGTGGCGCTGGTTCTTGTGGGACCGCTTTTGTATACTGGATATAATCGGCGGAAGGCCAGGATACAAAACAGTAATGCGAAATAGCAGCAATTACCATTGACATTATTTTATAAGCAATATATAATGATGGTTAGCGTTGGTGAATGGGGAAAAGACATTATCCGGTTTCACGGGTCATGTCTTTTGTTTTTTGAGAAAACAATACTCGTTAAACAGCGAGTACCAAAATATAATGATGATAATCGAAATGGAGAGAGTTAGGAATTTGAGTACATTTAATGAGTTGGGATTGAGTCGGGATATTATTCGCGCGGTTGTTAATATGGGGTTTGAAGAAACAACCCCGATCCAGGAGCAAACTATTCCGGTGGCGCTTTCGGGTAAGGATTTAATCGGGCAAGCCCAAACCGGAACAGGCAAGACTGCCGCTTATGGTATTCCTTTGATTGAAAAAATGAGCAAAACCTCCGGAAAAATCCAGGGTTTGGTGTTAGCGCCTACCCGCGAATTGGCAATTCAAGTTGCCGAAGAACTGAACAAGATTGGTCAGTTCCGGGGGATTCAAACGCTGCCGATTTATGGCGGACAGGACATTGTCCGTCAGATCAAAGCGTTGCAAAAACGGCCGCATATTGTTGTGGCCACCCCGGGCCGTCTGATGGATCACATGCGGCGGGCCACGGTACGGCTGCAGGATGTTTCCATGTTGATTTTGGATGAAGCCGATGAAATGCTGAATATGGGTTTTGTTGAGGATATCGAAACGATTTTACAGGAAGTCCCGGAAGAACGGCAAACGTTGCTGTTTTCTGCGACGATGCCTTTGCCGATCCAGGTTCTGGCAAGAAAATTTATGCAGGATCCGCAGGTAATCGCGGTGAAAAGCAAGGAAGTTACCGTTGCTAATATTGAGCAAATTTATTTTGAAGTGAATGAACAGCAAAAATTTGATGTGTTTTGCCGTTTGCTCGACGTTCATGCGCCGGAAGCGGCAATTGTGTTTGGCCGTACGAAAAAACGTGTGGATGAGATGACAGAAGCATTAAACAAACGTGGCTATTCTGCGGAGGGAATCCATGGCGATTTGACGCAGGCGAAACGGGATAGCGTTTTACGGCAGTTCCGGGAGGGAACCATCGAAATCCTGGTCGCCACCGATGTGGCTGCCCGGGGTTTGGATATTAGCGGCGTAACCCACGTGTATAATTTTGATATTCCCCAGGACCCGGAGAGTTATGTACACCGGATCGGCCGTACGGGCCGCGCCGGAAAGACCGGGATGGCCGTTACCTTTGTTGTTCCGCGGGAAATGGGCCATTTGCGCATGATTGAGCGGCAGACGAAAAAATCGATCCTCCGGCAAAGAGTGCCGAGCATGAACGATGTTCTTGCCGGTCAACAGCGGTTGGCGGTTGAAAAGATTGTCCAAGTGATCAATGAGGGTGCCTTTGGCTTGTACCGCGAATTGGCCGAAGAACTGCTAAACGAGCATGATTCTGTTGCGTTGGTCAGTGCGGCGTTAAAATTGCTGACGAAAGAACCTGATGTTACTCCGGTTCGCTTGACGGAAACGGCGCCGTTGCGTTCCCGTCGTTCATCCGGCGGCAATTTTTCCCACGGCGGCGGCCGGAATTCGTCTTCCGGTTTTTCCCGTGATCGGAACCCGTACCACGGAAAGCCGAATAAAGATCGACGCCCACGCTAATTAGCGCGTTACAATCCAGGTTGTTATTTTATTGATGATGACCCCGTTCAGAGATGAATGGGGTTATTTCTATTCTTACAAGGAAAGGTCTAAATGATGAACGTTAATAATAGGTCGGGATATTAAAAAAACAGTAATATTGTTGTATGCTGAAGGCGAAATGATTGAATTATAGGATTGTGCATGATAAGCTTAATGCAGATTTTCCATACATTATTGAAAAATGGAGATGAACAATCATGGAGATTTTGGAGAAAATAAGTACGACCTTACAATCGGTGCGGGACAAAAAGCCTCTCATCCATCACATTACCAATTATGTAACGGTAAACGATTGTGCCAATATCACCCTTTCTGTCGGTGCATCTCCGGTCATGGCGGACGATGTGACCGAAGTTGCAGAAATGGTCTCGTTTGCTTCTGCTTTGGTGCTTAACATTGGTACCTTGCAGGCACGAACGATCGAATCTATGCTGGCAGCCGGCAAAGCAGCCAAAGAAAAAGGCATTCCAGTCATCTTAGATCCGGTTGGTGCGGGGGCGACCCAGCTTCGAACCCGCACGGCGGAACGCATTATTTCTGAAGTGGCTCCCAATGTAATCCGGGGAAATATGTCGGAAATAAAGGTGTTATTAGGCGCCCGGGCGGGGATTCGTGGCGTGGATTCGATTGCAGACGAACAAGATGCGGCGGAAGTTGCGCAACAACTCGCAAAGCGGTTACAGTGCGTG
>CAYUNV010000163.1:3352-7867 GCA_964446265.1 uncultured Negativicutes bacterium
GTTGCCGTAACGGGGAAGACGGATATTATAACGAATGGCCGGCAAGTGTATGCGATCCAGAATGGTCATCCGATCATGGCCAATGTCACAGGAACCGGCTGTATGGCTACCTCGTTGACGGGCTCCTGCTGTGGGGCGGCAACGGAAGATATCATCGGCGCGGCAGCAGGAATCTTGATCATGGGGCTGGCCGGCGAACGGGCTTTTGCCTCTCTGCAGGGCGAAGAAAGTGTTGGAACATTCCATGTGCGGTTGTTTGATGAAGTGTATAACATGACTGCAGACAAAATTCTGCAAGGCGGGAAAATAACGCAGCTCAGCTAACCGGTAAGAATTGATGGCCAAGTGAATATTATGACCGGCGTATTGCCGATAAAATCGGTGCGGACATTAACCAATATGAAAGAAAATGTTGCCGGTATGAGCATCCCTGATACACTTATTGAACGCATGTGCAAAGCGGAGAACCAACAAGCCGGCAGAATAGATAAAAAACTCAAAAACCTCCATTGTCAGTTTTTTGTATCTGACAACGGAGGTTTTTGAGTTTGTACACCAGAAAGTATAACATTTTATCTGGTGTACATAAGTGCAACCAGCGGCTTCCGCCGTCGCTATGCGTGAGCCTTGGGTTCAAAGAAGTTATAACTTCTTTTGAACCCTTAGAGCGAACTTATTTCGAGCTTTACAGCTTGTTACCTCAACACGGAAGGGTTGGGGGTTATAAGCTGTTAGCGAGATAAAGCTCGGCGCAAGCCGGGTTTTCTAATTTATATGGGGTTACCGTTTCACTTCAACTTTGGCCATTTTTTCATAGTATTGCACTAATGCGCTATGGTCCTGAACATCTTTACCGTCAACTTTTAACGCCTGCATCATTTCCATGACCGCTGCAGTCATTGGAAGAGGAACTCCTACTTCATGCGAAGTTTCCAGAACGTTATTTAAGTCTTTGATATGTAAATTGATGCGGAAGCCCGGGTTGAAATTACGATCCATCATCATGGGCGCTTTTGCATCCAATACCGTACTGCCGGCAAGGCCGCCGCGGATCGCGTTATAGACCAATTCCGGTTCAACACCGGCCTTAGCAGCTAAAACAAGCGCCTCGGAAACTGCAGCTATGTTGATCGCGACAATGATTTGGTTGGCTAATTTCGTTACGTTGCCCGCACCGACATCACCAGTCAATACGACAGAACCAGCCATTGCTTTCATAATTGGATAACAGGTATCAAAAACTTGCTTTTTACCGCCGACCATCACAGACAACGTTCCGTCAATTGCTTTGGGCTCGCCGCCGCTGACTGGAGCATCCAACATTTCGATCCCTTTTTCTGCGAGTTTTGCGGCAACTTCGCGGCTGACAAGCGGGGCAATCGAGCTCATATCAACCACTGTCGCGCCAGCTTTCGCTCCTTCGACAATGCCGTTTTCTCCCAATACTACTTGTTTTACATGCGGGGAATTAGGCAGCATAGTAATAATGATATTGGTTTGTTCCGCCACTTCTTTGGGGGTTGCGACTGCCTGTGCGCCGGCTGCAACAACTTCGTCGACTGCTGCTTTTACAACGTCGCATACGACCAATTCATAACCAGCTTTCAACAAATTTTTAGCCATAGGTTTTCCCATGATTCCAAGACCAACAAATCCAATTTTCATAATTATTTCCTCCGTTTATCTTATTATTGTAAGAAATTTTAGAGCACTTAACGTACTATTTTTAGTGCAATAAACCCATTCCGATCAGTACTTGGCGGAGTTTTTCCCGTTCTTCCGGCGTCATCGGTCCGACAGGATCCATACACGGCCCGGCCTCAATACCAAGCATTTCAAGGGCTTCTTTGATTACAGCAGGGAAGGTGCCGATTGTAAACGCTATGCGCAGCGGCGCTAACGTAAATTGTGCCTCCAGAGCGCCGGCTAAATCTCCAGCTATGAATTTTTCATAAATATCGGCACACAGTCTGGGAGCCACATTGGCGCAAGAGGCAATGGACCCAACTGCACCATAGCAAAGAGCACCATAAATCAGCGTATCGCGGCCCACCATTACGGAAAAATCACTTCTGTCCCGTGTCAGGCGAATATACTCGGCAGTTAAGGTTAAATCACCGCTGGAGTCTTTGATGCTGACGATATTCGGAACTTCCGCCAATTTGGCAACGGTCGCGGCAGTAAGATTGACGCCCGTTTTGGGAGGATTATTGTACATTACCACCGGTAAAGAAGTGTTGGCTGCTATCGTACGGTAATGTTGAATGAGTTGATCTTGATTCGGAGTAATGAACATGGGCGTTAACACAGATACGGCATCTACTTTGCATTTCTCTGCCAATTGAGTCAATAGAACACTTTCTTTGGTTGTGATCCCGTTGGTTCCGGCATAAACCGGTACCCGGCCTTTAGTTTCATCCATTGTAACTTCAAAAATTTCCTGTTTTTCTTCCGGGCTGAGGCCGTAAAATTCGCCGGTTGTTCCGGTCACAAACAGCCCATGTATTCCACCGTTGATAAGGTAATTGATTAATTTTCGCATGGCTTTTTCATTGAATTTTCCTTTGGGTGTCAACGGTGTGATGACTGCGGGAATGATGCCTTTCGGTGTAAATAACCGCTTATCCGTATTTTGCATGGTTCACAATCCTTCCTATTCGTTTTCCGGTATAAAGAAGCGTTTGCTCAATCATAGTCATTAGGCGCACCCGGCAATGGAATGCCGGGCCGCGATTAAATAAACGAACAAGTTATTCAGGCATAATTGATTAACAGATAAAACTCGGACGTTTCGGGTCATATTTCCAATTTGGAACCAGATACTGCATGGCCATAGCATCATCACGGGCGCCGAGCCCAACTTTTTTGTAGAGTTGATGCGCTTTTTCCACTTGATCCATATCGATTTCTACACCCAGGCCAGGCTTTTTCGGCACTTCAACTAAACCACCGGCAATCTTAAACGGCTCTTTCGTTAAATTTTCCCGACCTTCCTGCCAAATCCAGTGAGTATCAATGGCTGTAATTTCACCCGGAGCAGCAGCGGCGGCGTGAGTAAACATAGCCAAAGAAATGTCAAAATGATTATTCGAGTGCGATCCCCAAGTCAAGCCGAATTCGTGGCACAGTTGTGCTACCCTTACGGAACCCTGCATCGTCCAAAAATGCGGATCCGCTAATGGGATATCGACCGAATGGAGTTGCAACGAATGGCCCAACTGCCGCCAGTCTGTGGCAACCATATTGGTAGCAGTTGGCAAGCCGGTAGCACGCCGGAATTCAGCCATGATCTCACGGCCGGAATAACCATTTTCCGGTCCGCACGGATCTTCGGCATAGGCCAAAACGTGCTGTTGATTGCGGCATAGGCTGATCGCTTCGTCCAATGACCATGCGCCGTTCGGGTCGAGGGTTATCCTAGCGTCAGGGAAACGCTTCGCCAATGCGGTTACCGCTTCAATTTCCGCAGCGCCGCTCATAACCCCGCCTTTTAGTTTGAAATCCTTGAAACCATACCGCTCGCTTGCCGCTTCAGCCAGACGTACAACGCCTTCGGGCGTTAACGCTTCTTCGTTCCGCAGCCGCAGCCAGCCGTCATTGCTTCCAGGATCGCTATGGTAAGGCAAATCCGTTTTATTACGGTCACCGATGTAGAACAGGTACCCGAGCATGCGTACCGCATCCCGTTGTTGTCCATTGCCCAGTAAAGCCGCAACCGGCACTCCCAGGAATTGACCCAGTAAATCCAGCAAAGCCGCTTCGATGGCGGTAATTACATTGTCGGTCCGCAGGTTAATTTCATGCGGTTGTTTTAATACTGCCGCTTCGGCAGCGGACGTCACTTTGTGTACTGTTGATTGCGGTCCTGCAGCTTGCCGTTGCAGCAGTTGCTGCCGGACTGCATTGAGAATATTATTATACAAACCAATTGATTGTCCAACTACCAGTGGTTGTGCTTTTTCCAGTGTTTGGCGGATACCTTCTCCGCCCGGAACCTCGCCAACTCCTACTTTTCCGGAATTGTCTTTTAAAATCACAATGTTACGGGTGAAAAAAGGTCCATGCGCTCCGCAAAGATTTAACAGCATACTGTCATGGCCGGCGACCGGAATCACTTGCATTTCCGTGATAACCGGCGTTCCGCCGCTGATTATTTGTTCATTCATGTAGTCATAAACCTCCTAAAATTCAGTTAGTCTTTTAACTCAAGCCGTTTGATTTCACCAACGATAAACAAATAACTTACCATAGCAATGAAAGCGTGTATTCCCACATAGACCAATGCGCCGTTAAAGGAACCGGTTGTGTGGACAATATAGCCGATTGCAATCGGCGTGCTGATACTGGAAAGATTGCCGCAGGTATTCAACAAACCGCCGCTGAGGCCGGCAATCTGTTTTGGCGCCGTATCCGAGTTAACTGCCCAGCCCAGGGCGCCGATCCCTTTGCCAAAGAACGATAATGCCATGAAACCGACTACCATCCACTGCACGTCTACATAGTTACAGAAAACCA
>CAYUNV010000164.1:0-7823 GCA_964446265.1 uncultured Negativicutes bacterium
CCGTCCAGCATTGGTTGGACATATTGGCGAATACATAGCCTCTAAAATATTTGATATCAAGTTATGTGATTCAGCAACGAATCAAGCGGTCGATGGAGTATTTTGTTCAGGAGATTTGGCTGGCAAAAGTGTCAATATAAAATACTACGGTAAAGAAGAACACAGTCTGGACGTTACACCGAACGTATTGCCTGATTTCTATTTGGTGTTAACAGGAGCAAGAGGACAAGCAACATCATCCATCGGGAAGACCAGGCCTTTTATTATAAATTCGGCATTTCTATTTGATGCTGGGGAATTGCTGATAGTTTTGCGCTCGCGGAATATTAAAATTGGGATTGCTACCAGCGTTATAAGCTCGTTATGGGAAAAAGCGCAAATCTACCCGAAACAGTGTGGGCCACTGACAGTGACGAAAGAAATGCGACAGATGTTAAACCTTTTTCGGTCGTGAAACTTTCAAAGATGAATAAAACCAATTATCAATGGCGCTGTTGTGTGGTGTCAAACGATCCGACGTATCATTGCAATGACTGCAAAAGAAATTTTGTCGAGGATACCGTTTTAACGATATAAATCTGAATAATCTTTCAAAGGAGATGAGATTATGGCATTTTTGGATGTTTACATTGGCTTTACGGAAGGATATTCTTTTGAAGTTGATGATGCTAAATTTCGCATAGGTAATGTTCCTAAGCGTAAAAGCCCTTTCTTCCCTAAAGGAAGTTCCGCATCGAGGGAATTGAGGGAAAAAATTTCAAGCGGGGATATGAAAGGTGAACAGGTGGATTGGGGTGCATGGGCAGCTTTTGTAAGCAAAGGTGAAATTTTGGCGTTTATGGACGAGTTATATTCTCCACAATGGCAGGATAAGTATAGGGAAGAACAAGAAAAATATGGTTTAGAAAATGAATATGAAGAGCTAAAAGACTTTGTAGAAAAGCTATCTGATGATGAAAAATATATATTGGTTGCCAGCGAATTATAATTTGCATTACATCATCGGATATTAGCTGTAACGCTTAGCTTGAGGAATAAAGTTATAATTGGCGGTGAAGTAAGAATGAAAATCATCCTAAGTAGAAAAGGTTTTGATGGCGAGTATGGCGGCTTTGCTAGCCCTATACTTCCAGATGGTAGAATGATTTCAATCCCAATACCAGAACAATCGTCTGGTATTAAATATTCAGATCTAGTTCTTGATAACACGGTGTCGTATTCTTTGTTGATGCAGGGTTTGATGGGTGAAAAAATTAAACTTAGCAAACAGCGCTTGCTTTTGGATGCAGAAACTTGCTGCCATCTTGATCCTGATATTGCAGAAAACATTGTTAGCCGGCCCAATGAGTGGCGAGGAGCATTTGGTCAAATTGATGGATCGGCGACTCATCTTAAAAACCAAGGGGTAGACGTAGGAGATTTGTTTCTTTTTTTCGGCTGGTTCAGAAAAACGGTCTTAAAAAATAACAAAATTACTTATGATAGAGCGGATAAAGACGGCCGCCATGTTTTGTTTGGATATTTGCAGGTTGGGGAAATTATAGAACCAAGAAAAACAACGTTTGGATATGAATGGTTACATAAGCATCCACATTTTCTGGACAATAGGGTCGAAAATGCTACTAATACAATTTATCTGTCAGCCCAATCTCTTTCGTTTGCTTCGCAATTAGCCGGTTATGGAACTTTTCGCTTTTCGCCTGAACTGATATTGTCAAAAGAAGGGGAAAGCAAATCGAAGTGGGCATTGCCTGAATTTTTCAAAAAAGTAGATATTAGTTGTCATACAAAGGAAGCTTGGAAGGATGGGTACTTTCAGTCGACGGCGCCAGGACAAGAATTTGTTATTGAGGCAACAAACGAAATAAAAGAGTGGGCTTATGGCATTATTACCGAAAATGTGTTGTTAACGACAAAATGAAAAAACCTAATTGTCGTTGAAAATTAATAAAACGTGGAAATAAAAAGCTAGTTCGGTATTCTCTAAGGTCGCTTACATCAGTTTGATTCTATTAGGAAGGAGCTTTGGGAAATGGCTTTAAGAGTAAGAGTACTGCGTTTTGTATTACTTGTGTTGGTCGGTCTAGTTTTCAGTAGTGGCAGCATTAGTTTGGCCTCAGATAATGGGGTGGAAGTTGTTAAGAAAGTGGAACCTTCAATAGGATATGTCAAAACATATGATAATTTTGGACGCCCGCTTGCAACTGGCAGTGGCTTTTTTATTGACACTGAAGGATGTTTTATAACGAATCGTCATGTGATTGACAATGCAGCTATGACTGTTATCGAAATGTCAGATGGGAGAACTTTTGGTGTAAGAAAAGTAAAATCCGTTCACCCTGAGATAGACCTTGTAAAATTAGAGATTGATACTAAAGGAACAGTTATTACTCCGTTAGCATTGGCAAATCAAGCTCCGGATAAGGGGGAAACGGTATATGCTTTTGGAAATCCTCAGAATCTGAAGTTTACTGTATCTGACGGGATTGTTTCGGGACTTCAACAAATTCCTGAAATAAGTAAATATCATCCATATATTCAGTTTACATCCCCTATTTCGCCTGGATCAAGTGGAGGACCATTGGTAAATTCACAAGGAGAAGTTGTTGGAATTGTTGTCATGACCAAACTATCTGGTCAAAACTTAAATTTTGCGATACCTGTAGGAACGATAGAACAGCTTGTCGATACTAATGCTATTGTTGAGGCTGTTAAACCAGAGCCTAAGCCAAATACAAAGCCTAAAATTGCATTGTTTGCTGTTGGAGATACAAGAATAACTGAAAACGAAAAATGTAAAACAATCATAGCCAATCGAATAAAAGAAAAATTTGATCCTGTAAAGTATGAGGTGATTGATGATTCGGCGAAGCTTTCGACCAATTTTCGAGGATTTCTTGAGGACAACGGGATTGTAGTTCGATCTGGGGAAAGGCCTGTTATAAATGATTACCCCAAAGTTGTGTTAGAAAAATTCGGTAAAAATTATGGGTACGATTACGTGGTTGGCATTGTGATGAAAGTTGGTTGGGAAGATAATGGGGATTCTATGAGTAGGCCTGCGCAGGCGAAGATTGATATGGATGTTAAATATTTGGATATAAATAAGGGGAAACTAGTCTTTTTTGAAACGTTAAGTGAAACCGGCAAACATTTTGACATGTGGCTTGGTACTAAATGGAGAGTAGCCTTAGAACGGGGCGTTACAAAAGTTATGGATAGTTTCCGAGCGCAAGTGCCAAGTCCCTGAGTAAAATTTGTTGTAATTTGAACCTTTTCATCTATATATAAAATAGCAAAAAATATGGTATCAGCACTATGTAATACTGACACGTCAGCAATGGCGTGTCTTTTTCATTTCTCCCATATGAAAAAAGGAGGCGTTGTCCATGGCAACATCGTTACTGCGGCTGCTCAGCGAATTTATCAATTTCTTGTTATCCAAAAAATAAAAGGAGGAATAACCAGATGAAACAAGGCAGGACATTAAGCGAATTAGCCAGAGAATTGAATGTACAGAATTTGACCAAACGGGACTATCTGGTCGATACCCGCTCTCTTGGGTTTCAGACTGCAGAAAGAATAAGTAGGCTGACTTTGCCAATCGAAAACGGGAAGAACGGGTTTGTAGTCAGCGACTTGGCGCATCGACAACTTTCCGACAGGTTAGGTATTCCCTATCGCTATTATGACAAAATGAAAGCGGAGAATCCGGCATTGCTGGATGAAAACGTGAATTCCTGGCTGCAGGCCAAACCGGAACGGCGCATGATCCGAACCTTGGACGGCAAAGCGAGAGCCTTTCTATCGGACCGGTACCGGAGATTGGACAACTATGATTTGGCAGAAGCCGTTTTTCCCGTTTTGGCCAAAATGAAAGGTGCGGAAGTCATCAGCTGTGAGTTAACAGAAACCAACATGTTCATCAAAGTAATCAACAAGACGTTGGAAATGGAAGTGCAAAAAGGCGATATTGTGCAAGCGGGTATTGTTATCAGTAATTCGGAAGTCGGATTAGGTTCCGTAAAAATTGAACCGCTGATTTACCGGCTGGTGTGTTTGAACGGCATGATTGCGCAGGATTTTGGACAGCGCAAATATCATGTGGGGCGAACTGTTGAAAATGACAGTGCTGCGTATGAACTGTACCGCGATGAAACCCTGGAAGCCGATGATAAAGCGTTCTATCTGAAAGTACAGGATACCGTAAGAGCGGCTGTCGATGAAGCGAAGTTTGCCTTAATCGTCGATCGGATGCGTCAGGCTGCTGGACAAATAATCCAAGGCAATCCGGTAAGAGCGGTGGAAGTTCTCAGTCAAAAGTTCCAGTTCAATCAATCGGAAAGAGATAGTGTTATTAAACACTTAATCCAAGGCGGCGACCTATCAGCCTATGGGCTGTTAAATGCCGTAACCCATACCAGCCAGGAAATAGCGGATTATAATCGAGCAACAGATTTCGAGAGATATGGCGGTCAGATCTTAACATTGCCGAAACGCGATTGGCAGGAAATCGCTATGGCGGCGTAAAGGAGGGATTAACGTGCTTATTACCGATTGTTTGGCGTATCAGCCAATAGAGATTAAGCTATCTAATATTCAGGACACAGTGAATATTTCCTTAAATAATAAGCAAACCGGAACGTGTATAAATTGTACGCTCAGTGTAAAACAGGCAGCGAGGCTGACGGTCGGCTTGCTTGACCTGTTGAAAATTCTTGGTGAACCGCATGATGATATGCAAAAAGATGCGGAAGTATCGATTGCCGTATCACCGCCGAAGCCAGCGCAGCAGCCTAAGGAGGCGGCGTAACTATGCCAGCACGATGGTTTATTTGTCCGGATGGCGATATCCATGAAATCAATGCCTGTCTGCAACAATGCCGAATGGGATCGCGGTGTTTGTTCTTGCCGACTCTCCGAGCAATTGCAAAGGCAGAAAAGCGGCAAATAGAGGGTTTTACGATCACTGAACTGATTGCCGGTACCAGAGAAACCTATTTGAAGAAGACTGTGGAATATGCCTCTGCTCCGCAGGATCGAATGCTGGCTCTGAACGGTTCAGAAGTTCACGCGAAGTTCGAACAAAATGCAGATGATTTACTTTCTGAAGTTCGCCTACGAGAAGAAAATATTTCCGGTATGTTTGATTTGTACGGCGATGTTCTTGGGGATGGCGTGCTTACACTGGGCGATTACAAAGTAACATCATCTTATAAAGCCATGCTGGCCTTGGGGAAATATGCTGTCGAAGTAGAAACGGGAGAAATATTTAAAAGCGGTATACGCAAGGGACAGGCAAAAACCCGCAAAGAATGGCAGGAAGACGGCGTACGTAAAGGCATTCAGGATTGGCGTCTGCAGTTAAACGGCTATCGCGTATTGTTGGAGCAAGCAGGCTATCCTGTAGAACGGATGGCTATTCAGATGATGATCCGTGATACGGGATTGGAAGTGGCTGCACGCCGGAACGTAGATCAGACGGTCTACCTGTTGCCAATCAACCGGATCAGTGATCGGTGGGTAAAAAGATACTTCAATACGAAGGCCCAGCGATTGCGCGAAGCTTTATCAGAACAGAAAATGCCGCCCATCTGTTCCGCGAAAGAACGGTGGCAGGATCGGAAATGCCAGAGATATTGCGATGTTGCGGGAGCCTGCAGTTACAGATTGGCTTTGAACGCGAAGAATAACACCGAAGTGGAGTAGAGGGGGATAATAAATGAAGAACATTGCTGCAAAGCTGGTGGCGATTATGGCTGACTGCGCCTATGTGCAGAAGTCAGGAACCAATGATTTTCACCGGTATAAGTATGCGACAGCGGCGGATGTATTGGAAAAGGTAAACACATCACTTGTGAAAAATCATGTAGCTGTGGTTTCCGTGCCGGAATTGCTGGAATTGCGGGATGTGACGAATCTTAAAGGAAACACCGAACACTTGGCCACAATTAAAACGACGCTGACCTTGATTGACTGCGAATCCGGCGAAAGTGTTTCTGTTGTCGGCATCGGCAGCGGACAGGATGTTGGCGATAAGGCAGTTATGAAAGCGGCAACTGCCAGTTTGAAATATGCCTGGATGATGACGCTGAATATTAGTACGGGCGATGATCCCGAAGCCGATCTGGGGGTGGATGAGCGTAACAGCAATGCTGCCGAGGCTGTCCAGTTGTCTGTAAAACCGGCGGTTGCCGAGGAACATTGCCATGATTGTGGTGTTCCAATTAGTGCCGGTGTGCTCAAAGTATCGATCAGCAAATACAAACGGCCCTTGTGTATGAAATGCCAGAAGAAAAATGTGGCTTGATCAAATTAAGCAGCGAAACCAGAGGGGGCATGGAAGGAAGAATATTTCTGTGCCGCCTCTGTTATCTGTTATGCGTGGGAGGATTGATTGGACATGACGATTGATGTTCAATATGAAGTGGTTTACTGGAAAACGGCAGAGCATCGCAAGCAAGGAATATCGGATTTCGCAGGAAGTCGGATGAGCTTGAAGGATGCCGTTTTCTTGTGCAATCAATTAGTGCATCAACAAGGAATGGCCTCTGCGGAGGTTCGGGCTGAAAGGGCTGACGATGATGAGACGCATGAAGTGATTGTCCTTTACTGTGGCCCCGGTACAAGATGGGAAATATGCGCGGAAGAATAGAGAATGTTGGGTTGTTGAAAACAAAAAAAGTTGATATTACAGTCTTAGTGCCGGATTTCCGGCTTTTTTAGCCTTTCATAGAATAAAAATAAATAGTTCATATTTTTTATCAGAGACGTATATCCAGGTATAATAATATACATAAGGTGAATAAATATTCAAAAGGATTTGAAGAAATATGACCATTAGCGAAGCAAACAATGCAAATGCAAACTCGACAAATAATCACGAAATGTCACATCCAGAGCGTCTGGAGAACAGTTTGACGGTCAAACAAATGAACGCAGCGGAGTTGTTGGCGACAGGCTGTAAAGTCCAAGACGTTGCAGAAATGGTTGGTGTATCACGACATCAGGTTTGGGTTTGGCAAAAGAACCCGTATTTTATTGCTGCGATCAGTCAACGGAGAGGTGAAGTATGGAATAACAGCAAGCAGCGTCTGCGCGGACTCCTTGATAAGTCTGTTGATGTTCTGGAACAGGCTATTTTATCTGGGGACCTTAAAGCATCCATTGAGTTGTTGAAAATTGTTGGACTGCATGGGAAAATTGCTTCGCCCAGTAAGAGCTTGAGTGTAACTGATATATTGACAATCCAAGCGACAGAATTTGTCGATGATTTGCTCGGGAAATTACCTTCCGATGATCCAATGGCGGGTTTGAACTACCGTCTTCAAATGCGGCCGACATTGATTCGTGAGCAGTACCAAGTATTAAAAGATCAGTTGAGCTTGCCGGAGGAAGAGGCGGAAAGTGAAAATGGTGAGGATAAGGAAGAAACAGCGGAGTTGGCAACATGATATGTATAAAGTTGCGTAGGAGCAAAGTAATAACTTTAAGAGGTGTTTGTTATTCATGTTCATTCAGAAATTACCAATGAAACAAAGAAAATTGAATCAGTCCTTGATCTTTGCTGCAGAAATGTGCAGCGTAGCAGAGGTGCAAAAATTAATCGCAGATGGAGCTGACATCTATCACATGGATGAAGATGGTTATAATTCACTTTATGGTGCAATCGAAAGGGATAATTTAGAAGTAGCTATTATGCTTCTGGAGATGGGGATGGGCAATGATCCTCAAATTGTTGGTGTGGCGCTTATCTGTGCAAGGAGCCCTGAAGCAATCCGATTATTAGCAAAGTATTATCCCGATCCTACAGCCACCAAGAA
>CAYUNV010000165.1:0-7813 GCA_964446265.1 uncultured Negativicutes bacterium
GGAGCCTTGAGCACTTCCGCCGCCGGAAATACCGTTTTAATGCCCTTTTCCATTGCCTCTGCCACACCGATCGCCGAAATACTGCCCTTAAACGAGTCGGGCGCTACGACAAAACGCATGTTACCGCCTCCTTGACAGTGATTTACTGGTATGCAACGGTCAATACCCAGGCATAAGGGAAGGTCAATCGCCACAAATGAGCCTTGGGTTCGGAAGGGATTGTAAGCCCAACGAACCCTTTAGAGCGAATTTACTTCGAGTTCTACCGCCTGTTGACAAAGTCTTACAGGCGGTTAACGAGATGAGTCGAAGCATTGCCTGTCTATTGACCAATGAATTCTTCTTTCTGCATGGCTACGCGCT
Source organism: uncultured Negativicutes bacterium (assembly GCA_964446265.1). Taxonomy (GTDB): domain Bacteria; phylum Bacillota; class Negativicutes; order CTSoil-072; family CTSoil-072; genus CTSoil-072. The sequence goes on from CAYUNV010000165.1 coordinate 364, forward strand.
AGTCCCCAGCACATATTTTTCAATCGCCAGGGCTACCCCATCACCGTTATTATCCGCCGTCACAACCTGCGCTGCCGCTTTAGCGGCCGGACGCGCATTCCCCATCGCCACACCAAGCCCGGCGTAGCGCAGCATCTCGACATCATTGCCGGAATCACCGATAGCCATGATTTCCTCTTGGGCGATACCGTACTGTTCCGCCACAAACGATAAAGCCCGCGCTTTATTCACCGCCGGGTGCACCATCTCCAAAAAAACTGCTTTCGAGCTGGCCGTACACAAGCGGCTGCCAAACTTCTTCGCGACGGCCGCCCCCATCTCCTGCACAAAATTGCTGTCGGCCATGCCAAGAATTTTTGTCGGCGCCTGTTCGCAGGTAAATAACCGTTCTCCGACCGGAACGGCGGTAACACCGGCATAATCTGCATAGGCCTGCGCTTTTTCGGATAATGTTTCTACATACAGAACATCGTCAACATACGTCTGCACATACCAGTTTTGTTCCCGGAAAAATCCCAACACTTCCTGGGCCAACTCAACCGGCACCGGTTGATGGAACAGTGTTTCTCCGGATTTCCACGATTTCACCAAACCGCCATTATAGACAACCAGAGGGGCGTCAATACCCAACATTTCCGCATACGGGCGGGCCGAACAATACATCCGGCCAGTGGCAATCGTGACCAGAACCCCTTGTTCCGCCGCTTTACGGATTGCCTCACAATTCCGGAACGATATCTGCCGGTCGTCATTCAACAACGTATCATCCATATCCAATGCAATTAATTTTACAGCCATGCTTTCCTCCTATTGGTCATTCACTAGTGCGTCAGTTATTCGATTTATTGTGTTCGATCATGTAAAAACAACGCTTCGACTCTGTCGCTTGACCTCAGCTTATGTTTTTACCGAGCCAAACTCAGCATCAAAACAAATTTACCTTGCTTAGCAAGAAAAGCTGCCGTGAATGAGCAGCTTTTCGTTCCTTACTATCAATCAATTGCCCGTCGCGCCATTTCCGGCGGACAGATTGCTATTCAACGATCTTCAACCACCTTAGACAGGGTAAAGCTGCAAGCCGTCATACAAAGGATCCCTGCCATCGGTGCCGCAAAATTCAGGATCTGGTACCCGGGCAACGCGGCAATCACCGCTCCCGGCGCCACAATATTCGTCAGGAAGGTCAGTCCTCCCAACCGCCATTTGCACACCGGCTTCGCCCCACGGAACAATACCGGACGGATCAGCGCGTTCGCCAAGCCGACAAGAAGCACCCCCAACAAAGCGCCGCCGAGCGTATCGATAAAAATTCCCGGCATTTCCGAAACCAAAACAAACAATACCAGGGCATTAATGACAATCCGCAGCATAAACCCGCACATTCAAGCAGCCTCCCAATTTCCGGTTCCCGAAAAGAACCCCGCTAATTCTATATTATAGACCGCTGAATGTCGTTCTGCAACAGAATTTATTCTTCACTCAATACCAGAGGATATCTTCGCTGACTTTTGCGACATCCTCCGTGCCGGTCAACACCATTGCCTCCCGGAGTTCTCCCGCCATCCGGTTCAACACCAGTTCTACCCCTTCGACGCCCCCGCCGACTGCACCGGTAATTACCGGCCGGCCAATCAATACCGCATCCGCGCCCAGCGCCAGCATCTTTAACACGTCGCCGCCGTTGCGAATGCCGCCGTCGATTAAAATCGTCATTTTCCCCTGGACTGCATCGGCAATATACGGCAAGGCTTCCGCCGTACCCGGCGTGTGATCCAGGACCCGCCCGCCATGGTTCGAAACCACAATGGCATCAACGCCGGCATCCAGACAAGCCGCGGCATCATCCGCCATCATAATACCCTTCACAATAAACGGAATGGAAGTATGCTGCTTGATGTAAGCCAATTCATCCCGGGTTTTCGGTCCCACCTTCTGGCCGGCCCGCGTCATATTAACAAATGCGGCCGTATCGATATCCATACCGAAAGCAGGCGCTCCGGCCGCTTCCGCCATTTTTGCCAATTCAATGACCCGGTCCGTTTCCCGCGGTTTAATAATCGGAATCCCCCGGCCGTTTTCCATTTTCAGGCTTCGGATGCCGGTCAAAAACAAATCCGGATCCGGCCCGTCGCCGGTCATCGCAATCGTACCCGTTTTACGGCAGCCGCTAACAACCGCCGATACATATTCCGCTTCCGTCAACGCACCGTTCATATTCATCGCCCCGCCGCCAACCGGCGCGGCCAGGATCGGGAACGCCAAATCCATCCCTAAGATGTTGCAAGCCAATTTTGGTTCATGCACAGAGTGTACCGTCCGCAAGCATAAGCGATAGCCGGCCAAAGCTGAAACGTTATTCTTGAAGCTTGCACCGGCGCCCGCGCCCCCCATTCCGGGAACCTCGCCTGCGCAGGCCACTCCGTCGCAAACCGGGCAGACCCGGCAGGCCCCACGAAACTTACCCCGCGCATTTTTTCTCATTTCTTTCCAATCCATCCATATTCCTCCAATCGAACCTCTTATATTATTGTATATTTAACTGTCAAAACCCTCCGCAGGGGGAGGGTTTCGGTCCTATTACAATGTCGTGCTGCTATTCTTTTTCAAACTGGTCTTTGCCCACTCCGCAAACCGGACAAACCCAATCCTCCGGAATATCTTCGAATTTCGTTCCAGGTGCAATGCCATGATCAGGATCGCCTTCACTCTCAACGTATTCATAACCGCATACCATACACTTATAAACCGCCATTTCCACAACGCTCCTTTTTGACCATTTTCACTCTATTTCGTATATTTCAGTACAGCTCATCCAAAATCCTGCTATGTCGTAAAATATTGAGAAAAAAACCACATAATTCGCCGGCTATTCCTTTGGCGGATGAAAAAAGCGGTAGACCGCTTCCGCGGCCGGTTTGGTCATACCCGGAGCCGCCGACAATTCCGCCGGTTCGGCGGCCTTGATTTTTGCCAGGCTGCCGAAATGCTGCCACAAGGCCGCGCGGCGTTTAGCCCCGATCCCCGGGACATGATCCAATACCGAAACCAGATTACGCCGCGACCGCAGTTTACGGTGGTATGTTACGGCAAACCGATGGGCCTCATCCCGGATACGCTGCATCAGATACAACGCCTGGGAATAGCGAGGCAGCGCCAGCGGCTCGCTGTCGCCTTCCCGGAAGATCAGTTCAAACTGCTTCGCCAAGGAAATGACCGGGATATCCGTCAGGCCGACGCCGCGGATTACGGCCAGGGCGGCGCTCAACTGCCCTTTGCCGCCGTCGATGATAATGAGGTCGGGCAGCGGTTCCGCTGCCGCGCCGTAACGCCGGGCCAACACCTCCTGCATCGAACGGAAATCATCCGGCGATCCTTCTACCGTCTGCAGCTTATACCGTCGGTACTCTTCTTTGTCCGGCCGGCCATCGGTAAACACCACCATGGAAGCGACCGTCTCCGCGCCTTGAATATGCGAAATGTCAAAACATTCCATCCGCCGTGGCGCTTCGGCAAGGCCGAGATACCCAGCCAATTCCTGCAAGGCGCCTTCCGTGTGTTCCCAGTCCGCCTCCAATTTCGCCGTTTCCGCATCCAGCGCCGTCAGGGCGTTTCCGTTGGCCATTTCCACTAAATCTTTCTTGGTCCCCCGCTGCGGTACCCCGACCGATACCCGCCCGGTTTTTAAACTTCCGAGCCACTCCGCCAACAAATCTTGTTCCGGCAGTGGAAATGGCAGCAGTATTTCCCGGGGAATAAACGCGGCCCGGCTATAGTACTGTTTGACAAACGCGGCTAAAATTTCCGCATCTTCCTCTTCCTCGCCGCCGTTCATGAGGAAATGCTCCCGGCCGACCATCTTGCCGCTGCGGATAAAAAACACCTGCACGCAAATCCCTTGCGCCGACCGCGCCAACCCCAATACATCCTGGTCGCCGCTGCCGGTCACAATATTCTGCTTCTCCGTCACCTTTTCCACGGCGGCCAATTGATCCCTGAGCGACGCCGCCAGTTCAAAATTCAATGCTTCCGCCGCCTGTCCCATCCGCTTGCGCAAATCGCGGATCACTGCTTCGCTGCGGCCTTCCAGCAGCAGGCAAACCGACTGGATCATTGCACCATATTCCTGTTTGCTGACTTTTCCGGTGCAGGGCGCCAAACAGCGCTTGATGTGGTGCTGTAAACAAGGCCGGTCCGCGTTCAATTGGCGGCAGGTCCTAAGCGGAAATAACTTTTTCAGCATCCGTAAGGTTTCATGCACCGCCCCGGCATCCGTGTACGGGCCAAAATAACGCGACCCATCCTTAACTACCCGGCGAGTCACGAAAACGCGCGGGAAATCCTCGCCCAAGGTGACTTTTACATACGGATAGGTCTTATCATCCCGCAGGCTGATGTTATATTTGGGCCGATGCTTCTTGATCAGGTTACACTCCAGGATCAGCGCTTCCATCTCAGAAGCCGTGATGATCGTTTCCAAGTCGTCAATCCGGGCCACCAGCGCCTTCACCTTGGGGGAATGGCCCCGCACAGCCTGGAAATACGATCGGACCCGGTTTTTTAAATTAACTGCCTTGCCGACATAAATGATTCGCCCCGTCTGGTCCTTCATCAGGTAGACTCCGGGCCGTCCCGGCAGCAGGGCCAATTTTTCTGCAAGTTCTTCCTTCATAGATACCTCTTTCTTATCGTGCTGACAGCCCTTGGGAATTAGCTCCTATTGTCAAATACCGAGAAATATGCAATAATACTTTATAACCAGATAATAATATCTACTATTATTATGTGGATTTATTTTTTAAAAAATGTAATTTTTTATAAGATGCAAATGGGAGGTTTACCCTATGTTTAAAAGATTATTGATCGCAAACCGTGGTGAAATTGCGGTGCGCATCATCCGAGCCTGCCAAGAGCTGGACATAGAAACCGTAGCCGTCTATTCCGATGCTGACGTTGATTCCCTGCACGTCAAACTGGCGGATTATGCCTGCAATATCGGTCCCGAAGATGCCACTCTCAGCTATTTGAACGGCCATAATATTATCGCCGCAGCCCACGCCATGCAAGTGGAGGCCATCCATCCCGGGTACGGCTTTCTTTCGGAAAATGCCGAATTCGCCGAAATGACTACAAAAGCCGGCTTTACTTTCATCGGTCCCCGGGCCGAAACCATCCGCAAAGTCGGCAACAAAGACGCGGCCCGCGAAGCAATGCTGAAAGCCGGTTTGCCGATGGCTTCCGGCAGCGACCAAATCATGAACGCAGAAGACGCCTGCCAGGTTGCCGGTACAATCGGCTATCCGGTCATCCTGAAACCGATCGCCGGCGGCGGCGGCAAAGGGATGGTAATTGCCAACAGTCAAGACGAGTTGGTCGCCGCCCTCAGCAAAGTAGATATCGCAACAACTGCCTTTTATTTAGAAAAATACATCGCCGAGGCCCGTCACATTGAAGTGCAGATCATGGCGGACAACTACGGCCATATTCTCCATCTCGGCGAACGGGAGTGCTCGCTGCAGCGCCGCAACCAAAAAATCCTGGAAGAAGCACCGTCATCGGCTTTAAACTCGGAAATGCGGCAAAAAGTAGGCGACTTAGCGATCCGCGCCGCCAAAAGCGTCCATTACACCAACATTGGCACCGTGGAATTTTTAATGGACAAAAACAGCGGGGATTTTTATTTTATGGAAATCAACCCCCGCATCCAGGTGGAACATGCCATTACGGAAATGATTACCGGCATCGACCTGGTCCGCAAACAAATCCGGATCGCAGCCGGCGAACCGCTGAACATGAAACAGGAAAGCATTGTCTTCCAGGGCCATGCCATCGAATGCCGCATCAATGCCGAAGATCCCAGCTTCAATTTCCTGCCTTCTCCCGGTCAAATCGAATTTTACCACCAACCGGGCGGCCCGAATGTCCGGGTCGACAGCGGTGTTTGCGCCGGCTCGGTTGTCCAGCCGTATTACGACTCTTTGATTGCCAAAGTCATCGTCCACGGCCGCACCCGCGGCGACGCCATCCGGATCATGAAACGGGCGTTGGCGGAATTCCTGGTTACCGGGATTAAAACGACCATCAGCTTCCATCAAGAGATATTGAGTGATCCGTACTTCTGCAGCGGGGATATAGACACGCAGTTCGTGTACAAAAGAATGTTTCAATAAGAAACCGCTGCAAAAGGCCACCGAATTGATTAGATTTTTTTATATAGCCGGATATCATCCAGCGCTTCGACGTTAGCACTTAACCTCAGCTTTTGGATGATATCCGGCTGTTTCTGTCAAATTCCAGGCTGTTGCTAGTCTGGATTTTTGTTTTTCGCTAGTATCGGCTTCAAAAACTGTCCGGTATACGAACCCGGCGTCGCCGCCACTTCTTCCGGCGTCCCGACGGCCACAACCTCGCCGCCCCGCGCGCCGCCTTCCGGGCCCAGGTCGATGATGTAGTCCGCCGTTTTAATCACATCCAGATTATGTTCAATGACAACGACTGTGTCGCCGCCGTCCACCAGCCGCTGCAGGACTTCCAGCAGCTTATGGATGTCTGCCGTATGCAGGCCGGTCGTCGGTTCATCCAGGATGTACAGGGTCTTGCCGGTACTGCGGCGGGATAATTCGGCCGCCAGCTTGATCCGCTGTGCCTCGCCGCCCGATAACGTCGTCGCCGGCTGGCCCAATTGGATATAGCCAAGGCCGACGTCTTCCAGCAATTGCATTTTGCGGGCGATTTTCGGGATGTTGCGGAAAAACTCCACCGCTTCCGATACCACCATATTCAACACCTGGGCAATGCTTTTCCCTTTATAGTGGACCTCCAAGGTTTCCCGGTTATAGCGGGCGCCTTTGCAGACCTCACACGGCACATACACGTCCGGCAGAAAATGCATTTCGATCTTGATAATCCCGTCTCCATGGCAGGCTTCACACCGCCCGCCCTTTACGTTGAAACTGAACCGGCCCGGCTTGTAGCCTCTGGCCTTGGCTTCCGGCGTCATGCTGAAAATTTCCCGGATCGCGTCGAACACCCCGGTATAGGTTGCCGGGTTGGAACGCGGCGTCCGGCCAATCGGCGACTGGTCGATATCAATAATTTTATCGATATTCTCCATTCCCCCGATCGTATCATGGGCACCGGGGCGGTTGCGATTGCTGTACAAACGGGCCGCCAGCCCTTTATACAAAATTTCATTGACCAGCGTGCTCTTGCCGGAACCGGATACGCCGGTCACCGCCGTAAACACGCCCAGCGGGAAACGGGCAGTAATGTTTTTCAGGTTATTTTCCCGGGCGCCGGCCACTTCCAAAAACTTTTCCCCGGTTGCGCGCCGTTGCTCCGGAACCGGAATCGCCAGGCGGCCGCTCAGATACTGCCCAGTAATCGAATGCTCGCAGGCCTTGATTTCTTCCACCGTTCCTTGGGCCACAATTTCTCCGCCCGCAGCCCCAGC
>CAYUNV010000166.1:0-7775 GCA_964446265.1 uncultured Negativicutes bacterium
TTTAACTGTTGTAAGCATTACCGAAGCAAAAGAACTTGGCACGATAAAAGAACTATTAATTAATCCGGCTGAAGGCAGTATTGCCGCAGTAGTGCTTGATGATGGACAATGGTACTATGGCGCAAAATTGATTCCTTTTAAAGATTTAGCTGGAATTGGCGAAAATGCGGCTACAGTAAAAAGCAGTAACGTTATTGTCCCGATTACTGTAACACCGGAATTAGAAGCATTGTTGGTTGCTAATGTTAAAGTGATCGGCAGCAAAGTTTTGACAAGTTCAGGACGTATTCAAGGTAAAGTAACAGAAATTTATATCAGTGATGCTGGGAAAATTACAAATTGTGAAGTTGCCGGTACTGATGGCAGTACAATTGGCATCCCAGCAGAAAATATCTATACCTTCGGAAAAGAAGTTCTTGTGGTGGCTGACCTCGTCACTCCTATAACGGAGCCTAAAGATATTTTAGAAAATCAGAAACAAGTTATTGAAAATGAGGTACAATTCCCAAATTCAGAAGTTAACCTTGAAGTCGAAAATTCGATAGAAGAAGATGATTCAGCCAAAAAATTTGATGATAAACATCGTAAATATTTATTAGGTAAAAAGTCAAATCGGCGCATCGAAACAGATAAAGGCGTGCTTATTGTCGATGCGGGTGGGGAGATTACGGAGGAAGTCCTGCAAAAAGCAAAACTCGCCGGGAAATTTGTTGAGCTCTCGATGAGCATACAATAAAAAATAAGTCCCCGCGAATTGCGGGGACTTTATCTTCAAACAGCCTGTAAAACCCCACTCTAAGAGGGCAGGGATTAACAGGCTGTATCTCTCGAAGTAAATTCGACTATAATACCCACAGGGCACAGACACTTCAGCTGGAGTTGATACTCTCTCTGAAGCTAGTCTGCATTCATTTCGTTACGTTAGGAAGTGTACACCCAGTGCAAATCCAATTTCACAAGCACTCGCGCAAGTCAATTCTATTTTTTGTTATTATTATATTTTTTAGTATTGTTAGCTTAATAGCTGCTAACGCGCCATTCCTACTTTCTGATAAAATTTATCAAGGTGTCTACATTGGAAATATTCCCGTAGGTGGATTATCACAAGACGAAGCCTGCGAAAAATTGACGAAATCCTTCACTTCTCATACTGAACAACCAATTTTAATTACGTACAAAGAAAGAAGTTGGCCGATAGACCCTAAAACTGTCGACCTGCAAATTGCGGCCAAGAATCTTGCCCAAAAGGCTTATGAAATAGGTCGAACCGGGAGCATTTTCACTCGCATTCAAGATCGCTATACAATTTTAAATCAAGGCTATACAATTCCTTTTGCATTATCCATCGAGGAAAATAAATTACAAGCGTTATTAAACCAAATAGCGGATCAAGTGGATCAAGAGTCTAAAAATGCAACAATTCGTCAATCCGGTTCATCTTTTGTTATCACTTCTGAGAAAATTGGACATAAAATGGACGTAAACAAAGCCTTCATTGATGTAAAAACTATACTGACCAGCGCCGAACCACACAGAAGTGTATCTTATGATCTTCCAGTTAATGATGTTATCCCAGATATAGTTGCGCAAGATTTTGCCGGTATTGAAAAAATCATCGCATCATACACCACTCAATTTAATTCAGCAGCTGAAAATCGTACGGAAAACATTATTATTGCAGCTAGGGCTCTCAATGAAACATTAGTGAAAAGCGGAGAGACTTTTTCTTTTAACGCCACAATCGGTCCTCGTATCGCTAAAAATGGATACAAAGAAGCACCAGTTTATCTCAATGGGAAATTAGTTCCAGATTGGGGTGGCGGCGTATGTCAAGTAAGCAGTACATTGTATAATGCAGCTCTACTGTCTGACATGAACATTGTAGAACGAACTTCTCATTACCAACCGCCTGGATATGTCCCGCTGGGTCAAGATGCAACAGTTGCCGATAATCAGCTGGACCTAAAATTTGCAAATCAATCTTCAAGCAGTATATTTATAACCAGCGCAGTTTACGGCAATCGAATTACAGTCCAAATTTGGGGTAAAGATATGGGAAACACTCCAGATATAAATATTATAACTACTGACAAAAAAATTATCGAACCGAATACAATAGTCAAGCAAGATCCCGAACTGGAACTTGGCAAAGAAACAGTTGAAGAACAAGGTCAAAAAGGTTTTATTGTCACAACATATCGGATAAAAACACTAAATGGAAATGAAATCAGTCGCGAATTTCTTGCAACCGATGATTTTCCACCAACAGATAAAATTGTTCGGATAGGTACAAAAACACCAACGACTGTAAAAAACAATAAATAATTTTTAATGCTTGACGGAAATTATTCAATTATGCTTGAGAGGTTTATAAATTGGATTATAAACCTCTCTTTTTTTCATTTGTTCAACGTCCGATAATAACTATTATGTAAACTAGACTCAGAAGAAAGGCAATTGGCATTGCCTCCTATCGAAAACGCAGCCTGCGTCATGAAAAAGATGAGATTTTTTGTTTTTATAAAAAACAAAAACATTAGTTTAGTAAAACTAATGTTTTTAAAAATTATGCTCCTGTTTGCTGCTTTAAGGCTTGTCCGGCTAATTGATCCGCACGTTCATTACCAATAACACCGGTATGTCCGGCGACTTTACAAAATTTTATTTGTGATAAATACGGTTGGACAAATCGCGCATACGCCTGTGTAAAACTATTTTTCGCTTTCCAATCACCAGTAGCCCATGCCGCTATGCCGGTATAGTCATGATGGATCACAATTTTCACTTTTTGCTTATCGGCCCATTGTATGGCTCGCATCGTCGCCGCTAATTCACCCGCTACATTACGGATTATCACAGCTTCTGGATTTGTTCCAACCCCGCATTCATGATATACTTCATTTTCCCCTGAAAAAACTACAAAAGCCCAACCATAATTAGCGCCATTAAAACTACCATCAACGTACACATCATATTGTGTGTCACTACTCTGTTTTTTTCCTTGCATATCATTACTGATCTTGACATTATTATTAGTCGTACCGTTCAAATAGTCTGTCGCTTCCTGCTCTGTTGGAAAGCTTTTAAACAAAGCGCCTGAGTATCCAATTGTTTGTTTTTGGCATTCTGCCCAAGTTTTATAAATTCCAGGAATGCGCCCTGCTTTTACCGCATAAAATTTTGTTTTTGCCGCCATGTTTTTCCTCTAAAAATAAAAATTTAACGTAATATACTATGCATCAGTTTATATATAGAACAATTAATCAGAAACACTGTTATTATTTTTTCTTGCTAAAATAATCATTCTTGGCGTATCTTTTGTATATTCACAACCATCAAATCCGCCGTACGTATGAACAATTGATAATCCATTTCGCTCTAAAATACCAGTCATTTCCGAGATCGAATAAGCACGCAAAACAAATTCAGCATGGGTTTTCGCACCTGTTACCTGATTTGTTAATTCCCGGCGCATAATTGCCATGCCTTTCTGCAACTCAATTTTATAGGCCAATACATATTCACCGCTTGGATGCCGCCAATATCGATTCAAATTGTTGCAAATCATCCATTCGCGGTTCAATAAGTCAATTAAAAAATAACCGCCTGGTTTCAGCGCATCAGCCACTTTTTTTATCACTTCAGAATTTTCCGTGTCTGTAAAATAGCCAAACGCAACAAACATATTAATGATCGCGTCAAACTGCTGATCGTACTGCATGTTCCTCATATCAGATTGGCGAAAATCAACCTTTACACCGGCTTCGACAGCCTTTTGTTTGGCAATATCCAAAAAATCTTTGTTCACATCCAGTCCAGTCACTTGATAACCTAACTTCGCTAATTCAATTGCATGCCGGCCGTAACCACAATACAAATCAAGAATTTTCGCGTTCGCCGATAACTGCAGAACTTCACAAATAAAATTAATCTCCTGTGATGTTCCTGCAGGCGAATAAGCTTTCCAGTCACTTATTTCACTCATTATATCCTGAGCCATCCTAATCACCGTCACTTAGAAAAAGTCTGCTTAAATTCTGCAATCTTTTGCAACAACAATTTTGAATTATGAAACAGAACAGTGTCGATATAATCTTGCGGAATCCCAGCACCTAACCCAACCTGTCGGGCAAAATTTTTGCTCATTAAGTCACGGGGAGCATGCCCATCACTGTTAACCAAGAGGCGCGCTCCAGCCGCTAAAGCTCGTTGAACAACGATTGCATTAGTAAGACTATGTCCACTTCTGGCTGTTACTTCAATGAAGACGCCATTATCAGCCGCTAAGCGGGCATCCTCTTGGCTTAAAAAGCCCGGATGCGCCAGAATATCCACCATACCGGATGTGATCGCCGCGTGATTTGTTCCAGGTTCAACAGGCTCTACAATGGTTTCGCCATGCACTACGATCAATCCGATGCCGCGTTGACGGGCATAAGAGGCACATTCTGCTATATACCCCGCCGGAACGTGGGTTATTTCTATTCCAGGAACTACTTTTATATCCCAGTATTTTTCGGCAATTTTACAATCCTTACAAACACTGTCAATAATAGAGTCAATATTACTCATGCCAGCATGGTCGGTAATACCGATCGCCGCATATTCTTTATCGACAGCCCGACGAATAAGTTCACTTGGAAGCAATTCTCCATCACTGAAAAATGAGTGAGTATGAAAATCAGATATTCTTTTCATCTTGTATCCACCTTTTGTTGTTTTATATTCACTTGTTCAACGAAAAAATAATCATCAGAATAACTATATACGCGATTTCTACCAGCCCGCTTTGCCGCATATAAGGCCGCATCCGCATGGTCAATCAATTCAATTTCATTGTGTGAATCTGTAGGATAACTGGAAATACCAATACTAACAGATAATGTTCCGTTGGGTTGATGGTGTTGATGCGGAAAATAAGTTCCCTCAATTATTTTTCGTAAACGTTCCGCTACATCATTCGCTTCCGCAAGTTTAGTTTCCGGTAGTAAAACAAGAAACTCTTCCCCTCCATACCGCACGGCAGAATCAATGTCACGGCAAGATTGGTGGATGATGTTTGCAATGGTTTGCAAAGCTTCGTCACCCATACGATGCCCACAATTGTCATTATAATGTTTATAATAATCTATATCAATCATAAGCATGCACAAATCTCGATTATAGCGGCGGGAACGTCGAACTTCTTTGGTAATTAAATGATTAAAATATCGTTTATTATACAAACCCGTGAGTGGATCAGTGATCGCTTGCTGTTCAATTTCGGCAACATGCATCGCATGAGCTATCGTCATGGCAATTTGCCCTGCTAATGACCGTAATAAATTGAAATCATAATTTTGCAATTCATACTTTAAGGATGATTCAATGTCTAGAACGCCGATGACTCGGTCATTTACAATCAAAGGTATGGCTACTTCGCTGCTGCCGGGTTGATTGCCGCTCGCAATATAACGAGAATCGGCCTGAACATCCGGAACATAAATCAGCTCTCTATCAGCAAGAGCACATCCCATGATCCCCATTGCCACGGGCAACTTCAACCGCTCATACCCGCCTTGCTGCGCCCGGCAAACCAGTTCTTGCTGTTCTTCATCCAACAAAAAAATAGCAGTTTTGGTAAAGCCATACTCACGCATTATACAATCCAAAACAGCAGTAAAGACCTTCGATTCATCCACTGTATTTTGAACAATTGAAGTAATTTGATACATAGCGGTTAAATTTTTATGAGCTTGGTCAATATCCATCAATTGAAGATCGAGTTTAAACATTGCTTCTTGCAATTCCAAGTTGACATCCCTATATTTTGCTGCCACAATATCAAATTCCTGTTGCATTAAAACCGTTTCTGTTATGTTTACAATACAAATGGAAATCTTGTTTGCATTTTCTAACGGCTCCAAATTACAGCGAAAATACTCTTGGAAATGTCTGTTCCCATTTTCAATGCATGAAAGAAGAACTGTTTTTTTTGTAGAGACACAACGCCGAAAAGCAATTAAGATCTTCTCTGTATTTTCTTTATTTAATCTGATTCGCAATACTTGATCAATATGGCGGCCAATTCCCACAAAAGGCTTCATCTTATGGTGAAAAAGGTCTGATATCTGCCCAGCCAATACAATCCCTTGGTCATCGACCAATAAAACGGTGGCTGGGATAGAATTTAAAACACTATTTAAAAGAGCAGGATCCACTTTTCTGTCTTCCAACAGAGAAACACCGCCTTAATGTATCAAATGCAACGTTAATTATTCGCCATTGTAGACAAATATCCTGCCGCTACAAAATAACCTGCAGAACAAATTGCTAGCTGTAGTTCATATTGATTTAGGCGCAAATTTTATTAGTCAAGGAAAAAAGGACCTGCCATTTTTATGGCAAGTCCTTGACGATGTTGATTTCTTTATCGACCAGCTATTTGGCGGCTGCTTTTATACAATCCATACCGGCACAAATTGCTTTTTCATTAATTGCAAACATTTTCGGTTTGCTGGCAAATTTTTTCTGGAATGCTTTGATCGCTGCTTCAAGCGTAATAACACCGGTTGCTTCAATAACGGCACCTAAAATAACCATATTCGCTACTTTGGGATTACCAATTTCGGCCGCAATTTCAGTTGCCGGCACTTTGTAAACCTGTAAGTCCTTGCGCTTTGGCTCGGTAGAAATCAACGAGCTATTGAGGATTAAAACTCCGCCGGGTTTTATCGTATGCTCGAATTTATCCATGGAAGGCAAATTCATTGCCACAACAGCAGATGGTTCGGCAATCATTGGTGCACCAATCAGCTCATCTGATATAATTACGGCACAGTTTGCTGTCCCGCCCCGCATTTCCGGCCCATAAGATGGCATCCATGAGACATGTTTGTCTTCGAGCATACCGGCATAAGCGACTAATTGACCTACCAACAAAACACCCTGACCGCCAAAACCGGCCATCACGATTTCATGTGTCATTTTGCCACCTCCTCAGTTTTAAACGTTCCAAGCGGAAAATAAGGAAGCATATTCTTTTCTAACCAAGTTACAGATTCTATCGGACTCATTCCCCAGTTAGTCGGACAAATGGATAAAACTTCAACCATAGCAAAACCTTCGCCCTTGATATTAATTTCGAACGCCTTTTTAATAGCCGCTTTTGCTTTAGCCATATTAGCCGGATTATTAACGGCTACACGGGCAATAAATTTCGCACCGTCAAGAGTCGATAACATTTCAGACATTCGTATCGGCTTGCCACAGGACTCTTCTTTACGTCCATACGGTGATGTAGTAGTAATTTGTCCAACTAAGGATGTCGGCGCCATTTGTCCACCTGTCATTCCATAAATCGCATTATTGACGAAAATAGTAGTAATTTTTTCTCCTCGTGCTGCAGCATGAACGATTTCAGCTGCTCCAATAGAAGCCAAGTCACCATCGCCTTGATATGTAAATACCACAGTATCCGGATGAACCCGTTTAATTCCCGTTGCTACTGCCGGCGCTCTGCCATGGGCAGCTTCCTGCATGTCAACATTAAAATAATCATAGCATAATACAGAACATCCTACAGGTGCGACACCAATTGCTTTATCTTGTACACCCAGCTCGTCGATGACTTCCGCAACTAACCGGTGTATGATGCCATGGTGGCAGCCAGGGCAATAATGAGTAGGTACATCTTTTAATGAAGCCGGTCTGGCAAATACTTTTTCAGCCATCTTATTTGCCCCCTTTAGCGATAGTAACAATTTGATTATAAATTTCTTCAGTACCAGGGATCA
>CAYUNV010000167.1:0-7733 GCA_964446265.1 uncultured Negativicutes bacterium
GTATTAAATGGGGCAATGCTCCGGGTAGTTCGCCGGGAGTATTTGGCTTAGGACAAAGTTATAACAATAAAAACTCAATATCCAATCAAAACGGAATTTTTGGTTGGTTCGGATCTTATAGTGATATCAATGCGGAACTTACCGCATTAGTGCAAAATGGGAAAGCTAAGATTCTTTCGCAACCGAATATGATTACCTTAAGCGGCGAAAAAGCGAATATTTTGGTGGGCGGTGAAATTCCGATACCGGTCAGCCTCAACAATAATCAAATCGGAATTGAGTGGAAAGAATACGGAATTAAATTGGATATTGCGCCGGAAGTCAATTCAGAGAACTTGATTACCAGCAAAGTGAAAGCGGAAGTTAGTTCTTTAGACTGGAATTCTACTCATCAGATCGAACTTGGAACGGATATGTCCATTCCGCCAATTAAGACCCGTAAAGCAGAGACGGTAATTACCATGGTATCCGGACAAACGATGGCCATTGGCGGTTTGATTTCCAACGAAGACAGCAAAACGGTATATAAGTTGCCATTCCTTGCCGATCTGCCGATTATTGGTAGTTTGTTCAAAAGTACTTCTTTTACATCCGGTAAAACAGAGGTCATTATTTTAATGACTCCGACCCTTGTTGATCCGACGGAATACGTTCCCCCGGCAACAACGGAAATGAATAAGTTTATCTCCGAAGACCCTTGGAAGGAGAACCAGAATGGGGACAAAAAACAGAGCGTTAGTACTAAGTAAGGAAGAACGGATCTTTGCTGATATCCAGCAAGCACTAATAAACATTGATACTGTTAGCGCGTGTGATTGGAAAGAAACGATGATCGCCGGTCTAGCAGCAATCAGACAAGCAAAACCCGATATCATTTTTCTGGACGAGGAACTATGCTATCCAGACGTGTCCACGGCTGTGAAGGAATTCACTGTGAAAATGCCGGAGATACGGATCATTTTGTTGGCTCAGATGGGCAAGCGTGATAAAATTGACGCTGCCGTCTTAGCCGGGGCGGCCGGGTATCTTTTAAAGCCATTGGACAGCAGCGAGGTTGTTGCAATGGCGAAGAGAGTGTTGGAGAATTACACTTCGGATCCGGCTGCCCAACCAACTAATGAAAAATCTGCAACCAAGATGGGAAAAATTATCACTTTATTCAGCACAGTGGATGGCGTGGGTAAGACAACGATAGCGGTCAATACAGCGATCAGCCTTTCCCAATTAAGTAAGGAAAAGGTATGTCTGATAGATGCAGATTTGCAATTTGGTGATGTATGTCGATTTTTGTATGTGAATCCTGAGAAAACGATTGCTGATTTTGCCGGCCAAGATATCGAAAGTAGTTATTCTCTTGATCCATATATCATAAAATGGAATGACACAGTAGATCTATTTGCTGCCCCCAAAGAGCCGGGACAAAGTCAATTAATTACTCCGGTGCTAATGAACGCGGCAATTAAAGAACTGGCTTGTAAATACAGCTATATTGTAATTGATACAGCGATAGGGTTCTCGGAGGTTACCCTTGATATTTTAGAACTATCTAATTTAATTTTATTCGTTAATGTGTTAGATTCGATCTCTTGTGTAAAGAACTTACGACTTGGCATGGACACTTTTAAAGGGTTAGGCTATACCCAGGAGAAAGTTCAGTTGATTTTAAACCGATATAGGGCAAAGACGGCTGTTGGCATTGAAGAAGTAGAAAAGGCAATTAATAGTCGTTTTGTGGCTGAAATTGACAACGATTTTGCGTCAGTATCAGGAGCAATACAGGCTAGACAGCCAATGGTTCTTTATCGGCCGGAAAGAAATGTTTCAAAAGATATTTTTGAATTGGCACAATTCATCATGGATGACCAGTTCAAAAAATATTTGGACAAACCTTCCAGCATTAAAGATCGATTTAGCAAATGGCTAAAGGGGTAAACACTTATTATGTTGTGAAGAACATAAAATGGGTTAGTTCAATAATAAGTGAGGGAAACAAAATATGCTACAAGAACTCAGGATTGTTGTTCTAGAAGAATTTCGCTTCATGCGTGATCAAATTGCATCTGTTGTTCGTTCCGTTCCTGATTTTACTTTGATATTTCAAACGGCAAACATAGAAGAAGCATTAATACGTTTACCGGGGCAAAAGGTTCAAATTATTCTTTTGGATATGGACATGCCTTCGGTGAAAGACAGGGCTATAATTTCCGACATTTTGAAAATAGATCCTTCAACAAGTATAATTTGTACAGGCCAACGCTGGGATGAGACACAAGCACGGTTGGCTTTGCAAGCAGGCGCTAAAGGCTTTCTTGTAAAACCTTTTACAGCGGAAGAACTCATGCGAGTAATCAAATCTTTTGACGGTTCGCCCTTGTTACCGGTCAGTGAGACTGTTACAATTATCAGCCCTAAAGGGAACAGTGGCAAAACTACATTGGCGGTGAATTTAGCAGTTGGACTCCAGCAAGTAACCGGCCATAAAATCGGCTTAATGGATGCAGATTTGCAATTCGGTGATATTCCTGTATTTTTAAATATAGATCCGATAAATACAATAGTGGAAGCAAATCGGGATTTGGTGAATTTGTCACCTTTAACGATGGGTTCTTATTTAACTCCTTATAATACAAATATTATGGTATTAGCTGCAGCACGTAATCCTGCTTTGGCGGAATTAGTGACTCAAAAAGGTCAGTTGGCGGTTTTAAAATATTTACGCAGTTTATTTCGCTATGTCATTGTGGATACGATGGCTGGTTTCAGTGAAAACACGATTGCTCTTGCTATTTCTTCGGACATTGTCTATCTTACAGTGTCAATTAATTCAGAATTTGATTTAGATCATTTGAAACAATCGGTAGAATTATTGCGATTTTTAAACTTTCCTAGGGAAAAAGTAAAGATCGTTCTCTCGAGAATTAAAACCAGGGGAAATATGGATGCTTTTTATCAATTGCGAGAAGAGTTATTTTATCCAATTACGGCATTGTTGCCAAATCAGTTTCAAATCGCAACCAACTCGATTAACAGCGGGATTCCAATGCTAATTGAAAAACCAAATGCGGATTTATCTTTGGGGATCTTGGGAATTGCCAAAGACATAGCAGAGAATGCAAAACGAAGAGCGAAGAGTGAATAAATGGGAGGGGTTTAAGTGAAGGCTATCGTAGTATTTACAGCATTGACCACCTTCATTATTCTTTACTTAGCTTACAGGTTGGTAACTAAGGGAGAAACAGCGGTAAATCTACGGATTACAAAATATGTCGAACCCGTCAAACCGCACGTTCTGAATTCGTCTTGGACATCTATATCAAAATCTTGGCTGGGAATTATACGTTATTTAAGTCATTTTGTAAGCTCATCACCGAAAACAATTTATTTTAACAATAAACTGCTGCAAGCAGGAATTCCTTTGCGAGGCTCAGAATTTTTTGTCATCGTAATTTTGTTATCAATAGGAATAGGCATTGTTGGGGTTGTTTTGGCTAAAGGTAGCTTGTTAGCGGGACTCATTATGGGAATCATTACATATATGGTGATGCATGTTTATCTCAATATAAAAATTCAACAGCGTGTAAAAGCTTTTGATAATCAACTGGGGGAGACGCTGACGCTAATGGCCAATGCTCTTCGCTCCGGACATAGTTTTTTACAAACGGTAGACATGGTTTCAAAAGAGATGACACCGCCAATTTCGCAGGAGTTTGGTCGTATGCTGAAGGAGATGAACCTGGGTGCTCCTGCGGAAACTGCGCTGGTAAATTTGCTTGACCGAGTGAAGAGCAACGATTTAGACCTTGCTGTAACGGCCGTCATGATCCAACGTCAAATTGGCGGGAATCTCGCTGAGATTATGGATAATATTGCGGCTACGATCCGGGAACGTCATATGATGAAGCGAGAAATAAAGACGTTAACTGCACAAGGGCGTATTTCTGGTTGGATTGTTGGTTTAATGCCCTTCTTTGTTTTAGCTATTTTATTGGTGGTGAATAAAAACTTTCTTGACCCTTTGTTCAATGATCCAATCGGTCCATATTTCATCGGCTATGGCATAGTGAGTCAACTAATGGGAATTTTGGTTATAAGGAAGATCGTTGATATTGAAATGTAGCTTTTTCTGATATTTAACTTTAATAAAAGGAGGGCTGTTTATGCGATACTGCTTGCACTTACTGTTCTCGAAATTCATGAACTCAAAAGGACAGGGTATGGTTGAGTACGTGCTGATTATTCTGGTTATTGCTCTCGGTGTAGTAATTGCCATGCCTGCGTTAGCTAATGCGGTATCAAGTTCCTTCTCTAACGTTGCTTCTGCAGTTGAGTGAAAATAATTTGTAAAAATCACGATGTTTTATTGACTGCGTTTATTTGACGTATATTTTGTGATATTATTTCAGCCAACTTGCTATGGGTTATATGGGGTTTAAACTATAATATGACATCTGTAAAAATCAGTTGTTATAGACAAAAATATTACAATGAAAGGAGGTGACAAAAATGATGGATTACATGATGACGATGTTTCGTTATTTAAAGAGTCAAAAAGGACAAGGTATGGTCGAGTATGTTTTAATTATTACCGTAATTGCTCTTGTAGTGGTTGCTGCGATGCCAACATTGACGGCCGCGATATCCAGTGCTTTTGGCAATGCTGCTGGAAAAATGTAATTGGGTAAATTGGTGTAAGAATATTTTAAACTTTAAGGTGCTGAAAACTTTAAATGGTTGCGGGAAACAGTTTTTGCAAAGTTTTTCGCGCATCATGGTAGAGGGAAGATCCGTCTCAATATGACTGAAATTATCCTCTACCATGATGCAACAATTTTAAGATGTACGTTATTCGGATAATAAATAATGATCGATAATAATTCCACAAAGTTTCTGCGTGGTGAATATAACTGTATGTCTTGCTTCCCTTGTTTAAGAAAATCTTCTGCGACGCCATACCATACCTTGGTAAGTAAGAATACATTTTGTAATATGTATAGAAGTTGAATAATACTATCGAGGAGGAGGAAAAGCAGATGTCGCTCTTAAAACGCATTGAAGAACGCAATGTTGGGTTGAAATTGGCAGATATAGACTCAAAAGACAAGCCGTATAATGGAAAAAATGATCTTTATATAGAATTGAAGGGGCGCATACATAAAAAAATTGTTGATGAACTCAGCTTGGAAGAAAAGAACATTGCAGGAGACATAAAAACCAATAGGAAATCTTTGGATGTTATGGTGACCCAATATTCTAATGCCGTTATGAATGAGGAACCAAACCCTATTCCTCAATCGGTACGAGATCAAATAATATCTGAATTGATAGATGATGTGTTAGGTTTTGGCCCTATTGAACCATTGCTGAAGGAAGATAATGTAACGGAAATAATGGTGAATGGACCTAAACAAATCTACGTTGAAAGAGCCGGTAAATTGATACTTACAGATACAACGTTTCGAGATGAAAATCATGTAATGACAGTTATAGAGCGAATTGTTGCGCCGATTGGTCGTCGGATTGATGAAAGTTCACCGTTGGTCGACGCGCGGTTGCCGGACGGTTCTCGTGTCAACGCGATTATTCCACCGCTCTCTTTAGTTGGACCTTGCCTTACCATACGGAAATTTGCCCGGGATCCGTTAACAGTAAATAATCTAGTGGGCTTTGGGACTATGACACAAGCCATGGCAGATTTTATCAAGGCTTGCGTAGAAGGCCGGCTCAATATTTTTATATCTGGGGGTACTGGGTCTGGGAAAACAACAACATTAAATGTCTTGTCTTCGTTTATTCCCAATGATGAAAGAATTGTTACAATTGAGGATGCCGCTGAACTACAGTTGCGTCAGGAACACGTTGTCACTTTGGAAAGCCGTGCCTCTAATATTGAAGGAAAAGGTGCAATTACAATTCGCGATTTGGTCCGCAATGCATTGCGTATGAGACCGGACCGGATTGTAGTGGGCGAAGTGCGAAGCGGTGAGGCATTGGATATGTTGCAGGCCATGAATACTGGCCATGATGGGTCCATGACCACCGGTCACTCCAATAGTCCTCGCGATATGTTAAGTCGCATTGAAACAATGGTTTTAATGGCAGGGATGGATCTTCCGGTCCGGGCTATAAGAGAACAAATCGCGTCGGCGATTGATCTCATTATTCATCAGGCCCGCCTTCGCGATGGGAGTCGCAAAATCACTCAGATTACGGAAGTGCAAGGAATGGAAGGAGACGTAATTATTCTTCAGGATATATTTACTTTTGTTCAAACGGGCAAAGATGAAACCGGTCGTGTCGTAGGAAGTTTTAGACCGAGCGGAATTCGACCACATTTTCTTGATAAACTGGAATCGAGTGGCATCCATCTGGCTAATGATTTATTTTGGCCAAAAAATTAAGGAGGATGAAACGAAATGACGCTATGGATAATTTCTATATTGTTATTTTTAATAGTGCTGACGTTTCTTTATATCCTTATTCGTTTTGTTGGTCGGAAGGAACAACCGACAACCAACCGTCTAAAAATTTATAACCAGAATGATCAAAAAAATTACAAAGATATATTCGCGGACGAAGAGCTGTCCAAGCCAATACAGGAACGTCTTATTTATCCTTTTTTTCGCAAAATTGCCGATAAACTTGGAAAAATGACCCCTCATGCAACATATACCATGTTTGAAGAAAAGCTTGCCGATGCCGGGGGGTTTCGTGGGATGACCACGAACAGCTTTTTACTGTTTTGGTTTGCAACCGCTTTTGTTATAACGTTCCTTAGCGGAATTGTTGCTGGAATTATTCTTCACAAACCAAGTGATATAGTGATTAGAGTAGTTATTATTGCTTTTGTTATTGCAATGTTGCTGCCGGTTCTTGTGTTGAATCGCCGTATTCGCGTTAGGCAGGCTGCTATGCAAAAAAGTTTGCCTGGGATTTTAGACCTTATATATGTGAGTGTACAAGCAGGATTGTCTTTTGATGGAGCGATTGCCAAGGTAGTGGAGAAGATGCATGGTCCTTTGGTTGAGGAATTTGCTCGAATGCTGCAGGAATTTCGCGTGGGGGTAACTCGTAAGGACGGGTTAAAAAACCTCTCAAATCGTTGTAAAATTCAGGATATTTCTTTGTTCACTGCAGCTTTAATCCAGGCGGACCAATTGGGAGTCAGTATTGCCAATGTTCTTAAAATACAAGCCAATAATGTGCGCGTTAAGAGACAGTTAGCAATACGCGAACAAGCTTTGAAGGCCCCGGTTAAAATATTAGTGCCTTTGGTATTTTTAGTTTTTCCAGCGCTATTTGTCGTATTAATTGGACCTGCTGCTATCGCTATTCTGCGGCAATTTGTGCAGCAGTAATCAATAAAAATTGATCCATTTTATCGTCGACTATTACCATTGAGGTGATTGATTATGTTACGTCGTGTTACAACATTTCTTCATAACAACCGTGGCCAGGCAATGGTCGAATTTGCTTTAGTTCTTACATTATTAACGGCATTGCTGTTTGGCATTATCGATGGGGGAAGAGTGCTTTATACAAGCCAGCTTGTGACTGCTGCCGCCAGAGAAGGTGCGCGCGAAGTTGCTCTATCGGGGGATAACACCAAAGCAGATATTGTTGCGAAGACCTTTGATGCTTCTTTTAGTGCTTCACCGCCAGCCTTGGTTAGCAAAGGAACTTCTTTCACTGTAACAGTAACTGCCAATGTAGAAATTATTACACCTCTAATCAAC
>CAYUNV010000168.1:0-6529 GCA_964446265.1 uncultured Negativicutes bacterium
ATTATTTCCGGGATGATCAAACTCGTCGTCTTACACGAGAAGATTTTCCAACGCAAGTATTGCCCAAACTACCGATCCAAGAAACTGAAGAAGCCAAGGGTAAAGTTGCAGCCAGCGGAAATAAAGATAAAACGCCGATGACAAAACAGAAACAAATTCTTGGGGTCATAGCATTACTCTTAATAGGCTTTGTGTTTGGTGCGTTTTTATCGTTTGGTAAATTTTGGAGTTCGAGTGAAGTGGTTGTTCCTGACGTAGTTGGCAAACAAGTTGACGATGCCAAAAATATGTTGGTTAGTCAAAATTTGCGCGTCTCCATATCATCCGTTTATAATGATAAAGTTCCGACAGGGCGTGTTATTTCTCAAACACCGGAAGCCGGAAGCCAAGTAAAGGAACAGAGGACCATTACGTTAATTGTCAGCAAGGGTGTGGAAGCTCTCAACGTACCGGACTTAAAAGGAATGAGCCGGCGTGATGCGGAATTGCAGTTAAAAAATAGCGGATTATTGCTCGGCACGGTTAGCGAACAGTTTATTGCAGATGTTCCAGCCGGTATGGTGGGCGGGCAGAACCCGAAGCCAGGTTCACAGGTTAATAAAGGGTCAGTAGTTGATATTGTTTTGAGCAAAGGGACCGGGCCGCGAAAATTTGCGATGCCGGACTTGCGAGGTGTTTCACAAACTGCATTAACAGGTCAAATGGATAACCTGAAACTGAAAGTTGGTACTATCAGTGAAGCGCCTAGCGACCGGTATTCTACGGGAACGGTGAGTGCGCAAAATCCAGCGCCAGGTACGGAAGTTCAAGAAGGTTCTACGGTAGATTTCACGGTTGCTAAAGGTTCAACGGCGACGGTGCGGCGGGTATCTGTCCAGTTTGTAGTTCCTGACGGTCCGCAGCGACAATCCATTCAAATCGTAGTAACAGATGCGAATGGGCGCCGCATTGTTTATGAAGGTGCCCATAAGCCAGGCGAAAAGATCGATAAGACTGTAGAAGGCGCCGGACAATTACGGATTCAGATTTATGCTAACGGGACATTGTTCCAAGACCAAGTTCTTTAAGAAGGAGGCTACCCAGTGGCGCAAGGAACTGTCATTAAGGCTTACAGCAGCTACTATTATGTGCAGGCCGGCGATACCGTGACGATGTGTACTTTGCGCGGCCGGTTCAAAAAAGAACGGTTTTCTCTTTTCGTCGGTGATATTGTTGAGTTTGTTCCCGCTGCAGCTGGCAAGGGAGTGATCGAAACGATACTGCCACGGCAATCTCTGCTCAAACGACCGGCGGTTGCCAATGTGGATCAGGTGGTTATTACATTTGCTGCAGCACGGCCTGATTTTAATGCCGCTTTATTAAACCGTTTTTTGGTATTGGCTGAGATGTCCCAGTTAGAAACGATCATTGTTATTAATAAAATGGATTTAGCCGATACAGAAACGATTGAACCAATAGCAGACTTATACCGGCGAATTGGCTATACCGTAATTTTGGTATCCACGCGCACCGGACTGGGGATACCAGAACTCAGCCAAATTTTACATCAACGCATTACCGTTTTTTCCGGACCTTCAGGCGCCGGAAAATCATCCATTTTGAATGCTGTCGAACCGGGATTGTTTTTAGTAACGGGAGTGCTGAGCGAGAAGATTGGCCGTGGAAAACATACAACGCGGCATGCGCAACTATTGCCTTTGCCGGGAGGCGGGTTTGTAGTCGATACGCCAGGTCTGAGTTTTACAGAGTTTACGGATTTAAAGGAAATGGAATTAATGCATTGCTTTCCGGAAATTTCAGCAATGGTTTCTGCTTGCCGCTTCAACACCTGCTTGCATTATAAAGAACCACAATGCGCTGTTAAACAAGCGGTATTAGATGGAAAAATTGCCGAAGACCGGTATGCATCCTACATTGAGATTCTTGAAGAAATAAAAACAAGTAAAAGGGGATTTTAAACCATGACTCGTATAGCGCCATCCATGTTATCAGCAGATTTTGCTAATTTGAAAAATGAAATACTTCGCGTAGAGCAAGCGGGGGCGGATATGCTGCATATTGATGTAATGGACGGTCATTTTGTTCCTAACCTTACGTTTGGCGCGCCGGTTGTTGCAGCGCTCCGTAAAGTGACAAAACTGCCTTTCGACGTTCACCTTATGGTGACAAACCCTCAGGATTTAATAGAAGACTTTTTTCAGGCCGGTGCTGATATTATTACTGTGCATGTGGAAACTACGCCCCATTTACATCGACTCGTGCAAACGATAAAAACTAAGGGGATCCAGGCAGGCGTAGCTTTAAATCCTGCTACGTCGCTGACTGCAGTTGAAGAAATTCTGCCGGAAGTAGATATGGTTCTTATTATGAGTGTAAACCCGGGCTTTGGCGGGCAGAAATTTATTCCTTCTTCAGTTAAAAAAATAAAGAAATTAAAACAAATGCTGAACGCATGTCAAAGTTCAGCAGCAATACAGGTTGATGGCGGTATTAATGCAGAGACGGCAAAATCGGTGATTGACGCCGGAGCGGATATTTTGGTTGCCGGTTCCGCTGTATACGGAGCAAATGATTTGACAAAAGCAATTCAAACTCTTCGTGGGGATTGATTTTTTTGTTAGTTAGTGGTAAAATGTGAAAGTAATTGAATAGTAATGCCTTTGGGGTATGGTGAGAAAGAGCAATCTTTTGATTCCTGACCGGCGGTAGAAGCCCGCGAGCCGTAATGGTTGATCCGGTGACATTCCGGAGCCGACAGTAAAGTCTGGATGGGAAAAGGCAGGTTTAAAGGCCGTGGTATAGGCTTGTTACCTTATTTTTCCTAAAGAATTGTTCTTTGGGAATTTTTGTTTTTTTGGAGGTCTTTTCGGTGGATGATAAGTACATGAAATTGGCATTGAATTTAGCGATGCGCGCACATGGACGAACCAGTCCGAACCCGATGGTAGGTGCTGTACTTGTGCGTGATGGCAAGGTAGTTGGTGAAGGATGGCATAAAAAAGCAGGAACCCCTCATGCTGAAATTCATGCATTGCAAGAAGCCGGTGATTTGGCTCAAGGTTCAACCTTGTACGTAACATTGGAGCCGTGTTCGCATTATGGTCGGACCGGACCGTGTACGGAAGCGGTCATTAAAGCCGGAGTCAAAAAAGTAGTTGTAGCAATGACCGATCCAAATCCCCTGGTTGCCGGTAAAGGGATCGCGCAACTTCGCCAGGCTGGAGTGGAAGTTGTGGAAGGGATTTTGACAGAACAATCCCTTCGATTGAACGAAGTGTTCCTTAAGTGGATTACAACCCGGATGCCTTTTACGGTTCTTAAAACAGCAATGACACTGGACGGCAAAATTGCTACCCATACGGGGCAGTCACAGTGGATTACCGGCGAAAGCGCGCGCAAGCAGGTGCATATACTACGCGACCGGTACGATGCCATTCTGGCAGGAATTGGAACGGTTTTGGCGGATGATCCGGCGTTGACAGCCCGGTTGCCATCCGGTGGGCAGAATCCAATCCGGATTGTAGTAGACAGCCTGGCGCGAACGCCTTTAGACGCGAAAATTGTGAATGATGGATTGGCTCGTACTTTGATTGCAGTGACGGAGGATGCTCCTTCTGGCCGAGTCAAAGCCTTAAAGGAGAAGGGGGCGGAACTTGTTGTTGTTCCGGCAGGCAGAGGCGGAATTAATTTAGAGCAGTTATTTCAATTGCTTGGTTCGCAAGAAATCACCAGCGTTCTGGTTGAAGGCGGAGCATCGGTAAATGCTTCATTATTAAAAGCGGGGTTGGTTGATAAGGTTTGTTGGTTTATTGCCCCTAAAATAATCGGCAGCCATGCGGCGCCGGGACCGATTGGCGGTGAAGGAACAAGCTTGCTGCAGGATGCATGGCAAATCAAAGGTATGACGGCTGAATTTGTCGGACAAGATTTGATGATTAACGGTTATCTGCGGGATCGGGAGGAATATCATGTTCACAGGACTTATTGAAGAAATGGGCAAAGTTAAGGATATCGCTCGTGGAACCAAGTCGGTCCGTATTACCATTGCGGCATCGAAAGTAATGGAAGGGACTGCCTTGGGCGATAGCATAGCTGTAAATGGAACTTGTCTTACCGTAGTGGCATTCGGAACAGATTGGTTTACTGCTGATGTCATGCCGGAAACTGTGAATCGCACTGTTCTTTCCAGTTTAAAAGCCGGTGACAAGGTGAATTTGGAAAGAACCTTACGGGTTGGAGACCGGCTTGGCGGGCATATCGTCAGCGGACATGTTGATGGAATAGGAACGATTAGCGAAAAGAAAGTAAATGATATTGCTTTGATAGTAAAGATAGCGGCAAAACCGGAAATCCTTCGTTATATCATTCAAAAAGGATCGATTGCAATCGACGGTATCAGCTTGACTGTGGTTGAATGCGGACCCGACTGGTTTACAGTGTCCTTGATACCTCATTCAGCAGCCATGACTACACTCGGGCATAAAAGTGTCGGAGAAATTGTCAATTTGGAAGTCGATATGATCGGAAAATATGTGGAAAAGTTTCTTGGCTTAGGGCCATCGCCGGCACCAGCCAAGTCTGATGTATCACTAGCTTTTTTACAAGAAAACGGTTTCTTTTAACAGAAAAAGTACAGGAGGGATAAACACATGAAATTAAGCAGAATTGAAGAAGCGGTCGAAGACATTAAAAATGGTAAAATGGTCGTCGTTGTTGATGATGAAGACAGAGAAAATGAAGGCGATTTGGTTATGGCGGCCGAAAAAGCGACCACCCAGGCCATCAATTTTATGGCGACCCATGCAAGAGGACTGATTTGCATGCCGATTACCGGAGAACGCTTGGATGAATTGGGAATTGGCGCTATGGTTACCGACAATACAGACAGCCATGGCACAGCCTTTACTGTGTCGATTGATGCCAGAAGTGTTACCACCGGTATTTCGGCTCAAGAGCGTGCCTTAACGATCCAAACTGTGTTGGACCCGGAATCAGGACCGGAAGACCTTCGTCGGCCTGGGCATTTGTTTCCGTTGCGGTATCGTGAAGGTGGAGTTTTGCGACGGGCAGGCCATACGGAAGCGTCAGTTGATTTGGCGAAAATGGCCGGCTTATATCCAGCCGGTGTTATTTGCGAAATTATGAATGAAGATGGTACAATGGCCCGACTGCCAGAGTTAATGGAATTCGTTGAAAAACATGACATGAAGATCATATCGGTTGCCGATTTGATTAAATACCGCAAGCTGCATGAAAAATTTGTTGTACGGGCAGCGGAGACAAAGCTGCCGACTAAATATGGTGATTTTCGTTTGATTGCCTATGAAAGTGACCTTGATCATCAATGCCATGTTGCTTTGGTGAAAGGCGATGTCGCAGGCAAAGAAAATGTATTGGTGCGCGTTCATTCGGAGTGCCTGACGGGGGACGTTTTTGGTTCTCTGCGCTGCGATTGCGGTGAACAGCTTGGCTCAGCTTTACAAAAAATTGAAGATGAAGGTCTAGGTGTGTTACTGTATATGCGTCAGGAAGGCCGGGGCATTGGTTTGGCCAATAAAATAAAAGCGTATGCATTACAGGATGGCGGGAAAGATACGGTTGAGGCCAATGAACTGCTTGGCTTTGCCCCAGACTTGCGTGACTATGGAATTGGAGCACAGATATTGGTTGATTTAGGTTTAACTAGTATTCGCCTTTTGACGAATAATCCGAAAAAACGGGCAGGATTGGAAGGATACGGGTTGACGATTACCGAACGCGTACCATTGGAAATCGTACCAAACCGTTTCAACCAACGTTATTTATCTGCAAAGAAATCAAAGCTGGGACATTTGCTGAAAAAAACTATGTAAATGAGAGGGGTATAAAGAGTGGTAATGACATTAGAAGGAAAATTGGTTGCTAAAGAACTAAAGTTTGGGATCGTAGTAGCACGTTTTAACGAATTTATAACAAATAAATTATTGAGCGGTGCTATAGATACTTTCGTCCGGCACGGTGCGGAGGAGGAAGATATCCAAGTTGCTTGGGTTCCCGGAGCGTTTGAAATTCCTTTGGTGGCCCAGAAAATGGCTTTATCCGGTAAATATGATGCGGTAATTTGCCTAGGTGCTGTTATTCGCGGCAGCACTCCTCATTTTGATTATGTTTGCGCGGAGGCGGCAAAAGGCGTCGGACAAGTTGGGCTAAGTTCAGGTGTACCCACGATCTTTGGTGTAATTACTGCGGATACGATTGAACAAGCAATTGAACGGGCTGGCACGAAAGCCGGTAATAAAGGATCGGATGCCGCCATGTCTGCGATTGAAATGGCGAATTTATTCAAGAGTCTGTAATATAACAATAAAACCCGGTTTCCGTGGCTTTCAAAGCTCAACGGAAACCGGGTTTTATAATAGTTATGTGTACATCCGATAAAAAATTTATATTTTCTGATAGACGAAAAAAAGGACTCAACTAGCAAGCCCTTTTTTGGTGTTGTTTTACACTGCCCGTGATACTTTATGGGTACGAAGACAGCGAGTACAAA
>CAYUNV010000168.1:6539-7717 GCA_964446265.1 uncultured Negativicutes bacterium
GAAGAAGCAAACAATTATATTTATAAGGCTAGTTCAGTATCATTAATATTTGCAATTAGTTTTATAGCAATAACTAAATTAATGAATTTAAAATATTCAAGTTTAGTTTATGGTATAGTACAAATATTGATTTTTTTCGTTTCACCGTTTACGAGTGCTTTAACTCGTTGAATATTAGGTTTCCAAACGCGTTTGGTTTTTAAGTTCGAGTGACTGACATTGTTGCCGGTAACTTCACCTTTGCCACAAACTTGACAAACGTTTGCCATGCAATCCACCTCCTTTTAAGAAGGACAATATATCCTTATCACAATGCTATTATAACAGTGATATTTTATCACATTAGAAGACGGCATGCAAGAGAAAGTAAAATAATATTTATCCGATAATATAGAGGGATTTCAGGCGGATCTATGGAAATAATGTATCATATCATCAGATGGGAGGCGAAAGAGCTTGCTTACTCCAAATACTCCTATTATTGACGTTCTGCGAATGTACCCTCAAGCACGGGCATTATTTTTACGACATGGCATGGCGTGTGGCGGTTGTATGGGCTCATCAACGGAAACAATAGAAAATGGCGCTCGGATGCATAACATTGATATTGAAACATTGATGAAGGAACTAGATGCAATAGAAAAAGAAAAAGGTTTGTAAATTACATCAGGTTCATGATTTCCGGCAGGTAAAGTGCAATGATGTGCTTTGCCTGTTTCTTTGTTAAACGGATAAAATACTATTCAACCGGTCTGAATATGTGTAAGTTTATGAGGTGGCTATATGCAGCAAAGTTTGTTGAAACCTGTGCAAAGTTTAAAAGGCGTTGGCGCCAAAACCAAGGAAAAACTCGCTGAATTACAAATTATTACGTTGCGAGATTTATTGTATCATTTCCCTCAGACTTATCTCGATTACAGTTGCTTAAAACCGGTGCGGGATTTAATGGACGGGGAAAACGAAACTTGTTTAGTTACTATGGTACGTATTACGATGAAGTCCAGTTATTACAGCGGAAGAAAAAAAACACGGGCTTGTATTTTGGTTAAGGATGACACCGGTTATCTTGAGGTTGTTTCGTTTAATCCTTATATTAAATATGAATTTAGGGTCGGCAGGGCAGTTTTGATTTCCGGTAAAGTAAAAAAAACCTCGCCATCTAACTATCTGCAGATGGA
>CAYUNV010000169.1:0-4271 GCA_964446265.1 uncultured Negativicutes bacterium
CTGGTATTGATATATAAGGATTCGTTAACGTTTGCAGGACATAATCCTAAAATGCTGTTGGAGCTTGATGAACGCAAACAAATTAAGAATCCGAAACTGCTTAAAACATGCTTAGCAGTAATCACTTTTACAATTATCCTGTTTTGCCTGCATCAGATAATCCATCTTGAGTCGGCCACGGTAGCGATGCTCGGCGCCACGCTTTTACTTATTTTCACTCAACGCAACACGGAGCACAATTTGGAGCATCTTTTCCACCGGGTTGAATGGGTCGCGTTGTTCTTTTTTGTCGGCTTATTTGTATTGGTCGGCGGACTCATTGAAACCGGCATCATCGCTGAACTTGCGAAAAAGGCGATAGCTGTGACTGCGGGCAATACGACTGCTACTGCTATACTGATTCTTTGGCTCAGTGCAATCGTTTCCGCTTTTGTCGACAATATCCCGTTTGTTGCGACTATGATCCCCATGATTAAAGATATGGGTGAGTTAGGGATCACAAACCTGGAGCCGCTTTGGTGGAGCCTGGCGCTTGGTGCTTGTCTGGGCGGAAACGGAACGCTGGTTGGTGCAAGCGCCAACGTGGTCGTGGCTGGTTTGGCCGCCCATGAGGGTTATATAATAACGTTCAAAAGTTATTTGAAAGTAGGATTTCCGCTGATGATTATATCGATCATTATGGCCAATATATATATTTATCTGCGTTATTTGCTTTAAAATCATAGCCTATTCCTCATAATAACTCAAAATAATCCAGGAGGAGCCTGTCAACAAAGGTTCCTCCTGGATTTTAAAATTATTTTTATCATTATTATCGAAAATATGCAGGTCAATTTCATTTTTGTCAAAAAAGGCTAATTCCCTGATTTACACTATTGTACGGTAATCGCTTTTTCACTTTCCCATACTCCGTGTATATTGCAGTAAGCAGTTGCAATCAATACGCCTGATGCAGCCAATTTAACCGAAACACAT
Organism: uncultured Negativicutes bacterium; assembly: GCA_964446265.1. Classification (GTDB taxonomy): domain Bacteria; phylum Bacillota; class Negativicutes; order CTSoil-072; family CTSoil-072; genus CTSoil-072. Next base: position 976 of record CAYUNV010000169.1, read on the forward strand.
GAGCCGGGATCTGCGTACAGTGGACCTTTGTTAGCGCCTTCAACCGACTCTCCGTGGGCATTGTATTCAAACGAAGCGACTTCAATACCAAACTTTGCACCATTTTGTTTAAAATATAGTTTAATCCAGCGAATATGGTGTTCCGTAGTATTGGGGTGGGCAATTTCTTTGCCCACACTAACTCTTATTCGGAATGTCTCATTTGCTGCGATGGTTTCTGGTGCGTCAATAACCGGAACATGTTTTTCTGTTTTCCAATCTGCACTTTGAACTAAATCAGCAAATTTCATCACAAATCCTCCTCGTATAATTTGATTGGATTATTTAAGGCCGGTTTTTTACGATCAATATTATTTTATCATAATATTCTGAACACGGCAAAGGAATAGGACAATGATTCTGCAAGATATCGACTGGTCGATATCTTTTAAAAATACGGTGGATCATTTATACTACATAGTGAAGGGGAAGAGCTAAGGAGAAGGGCTTATGAGTAAGTTAACAACGATCTTATGGGATGTAGATGGGACGTTAATCGATTTCGAAGCTACGGAGAAGATAGCGGTAAATGTTTGTTTATCGAAACATTCTATATCTATCAGTGATGCGCAGTTTATTGCCTATAAAAAAATCAATTCTACGTATTGGGAACGTTTTGCCAATGGTGAGATTGATAAAAATGTGTTGTATCCTGGAAGGTTTAATGATTTTTTTGCTATGCTCGGTGTAACTTCTGTATCTGGGGAGACTTTTAATCAAGATTATCAGCAGGAACTTGGACATACTATAGTTTTGCAGGACTATGCGTTGGAACTATGTAACTTATTGAAGGGTCGCTATAAACAATACGTTGTAACCAACGGAAGCGCAGCTGCTCAAAAAGGGAAATTGCATAATTCCGGTTTCGATAAATTAATGGACGGTATTTTCATTTCCGAACAGATGGGAACCGCAAAGCCTGATAAGAAATTTTTTGAGTTATGCAGCGAAATAATTCCGGATTATTGTCCGGAAACGACCATGATCATTGGCGATTCCCTTACCTGTGATATGTATGGTGGAAACAATGCCGGTATTATATGCTGCTGGTATAATCCGAAAAAACTTCCCGTTCCAAGCCACATCAGAGTAGATTACAATATTGCTTCACTGCGGGAACTGGATGCGTTGCTTTTGGAAAAATGAACGTTAATTATAGCGGTTATTTCCTGTGGCAAATGATCAACTCAATGGAAATATATACAGGAGGGCCAGGATGGATAATAAAGTAATGGACGGGAAGGTTCGTTGTTCTTGGGTTACGGCAGATCCATTATACATCACTTACCATGATCAAGAGTGGGGTGTGCCGTGCCGCGACGAGCAGAAATTATTTGAAATGTTGCTGCTGGAGGGACTGCAAGCCGGCTTGAGCTGGATTACTGTATTGCGGAAGCGGGATCGTTACCGGCAAGTGACCGGTGATTTTTGTGCGGAAAAACTAGCAGCATGGAGTGATGAAGAGATTGAGGCTGCGCTGCAGGACAAGGACCTTATTCGCAATCGACGCAAGATGGAGGCATTGCGGCAAAATGCCCGGGCTTTCCTAGCATTGCGACAGCGTTGTGATGTGGTGGAATGGTTGTGGCAGTTTACTGGTGATACAACTTTGCGGAACCATTGGGATAGCGGAACAGGTATTCCCGCTGCCACGGAAGAATCCCATGCTATGAGCCGGGAATTGAAACGGGCCGGTTTTACTTTTGTAGGGCCCACTATTTGTTATGCGTTTATGCAGGCAGTGGGTATGGTGAATGATCATTCTGGGGATTGTTTTCTTAGGTTGCAATTTTGAGTTAAAAATATTATGATATGCTGTAAAAAATCCACGTCCGAATTTCGACTATACAAACGTATCGGCGAAATTCGGACGTGGATTTTTTACCCTTAGCGGCCAATGAAGCATTGAACCAGATACAATGCGCCTTGTGAGTTAAAGCGGATACCAATTCCCACTTCTGTATAATCTGGGCTTAAAATATTGGCGCGGTGTCCGGGGCTGTTCATTAAAGCTTGTTCCGCTGCAGTCACATCTTGGTCGAGGGCGAGGTTTTCACCGGCGAAGCGAAACGTTATGCCGGCCGTGTGCATGCGGTCAAACGGGGATAATCCGTCGGGATTTGTGTGGGCAAAGAAGGCACGGTCGATTTCGTCCTGGGCGTGCCGATGTGCGACGGCACTGATGGCATGGTTTAATTTTAATGGTGCTAACCCATTTGCTTCACGGTCGGCATTTAACAATGTAAAAGCGAGCTGTTCCTCGTTGGTAAGGTTTACCTTGGGTTGGGAATCTTGAATTGCGTATTGGGGCGTTGTAGCGCAAACTACCAGGGTGGGCGAAACAGAGCTCCAATACGCAGTAATAATCGTAAGGGAGAGAAAGAATAGCTTTAGTTTCATGGGAAATTTATTATTTTTCATCGTAATCCGGCCTTTCTTTTGGTTTTACGGCATTGTAAACTATTGAGCTTTATAATGCCGTTTAATGATTCGCGCTGCCAATTCATAAATCCTTTGGTAACTATTTCCGGAAAATTATTTTTGCTTAAGATTTATTATTGACGTGAGAAAAAAACCATTGTATAATATCTTTGATTAAAGATATTAATTTGACATAAAAAGGTGATGGCATGCAAAATGAATTATACCCGAAAAATAGGCGAGCTTTGAAATTATATATTGCTTTAACCCGGACCTATAAAACTTTGTTAGACAAGGACCAGCGCAATATCCGCAATTACGGACTGAATACGACCGAATTTGGCGTATTGGAGCTGTTGTATAACAAAGGACCGTATCCGCTGCAGCAAATCGGTGATAAAATCTTAATTACCAGCGGTACCATCACCTATGTTGTTGACAAGCTGGAGAAAAAGGGGCTGATTGTCCGACGGCCTTGTGACAAAGACCGGCGTATTGTTTATGCGGAAATCACCGAAGCAGGCCACCGAAAAATGGCGGAAATTCTTCCCAGTCACTACAATGCGATTGCCGAAGCCTTAAAAGGCCTTAATTCCGTCGAACAGGAGCAGGCCATCATACTGTTGAAAAAAATAAATTTTTACGGAAGCAAAAAATAATCTGTATTTTTTTATAAAAATATCTTTAAATAAAGATTATTACAAATGGAGGGAAACACGATGAAAAAGTTTGCGCAGCTATTGAAAGGGATGGAAAATTACAAAGATGGGGCGCTTTTGTTTGTTCGGTTGGTACTTTGCTTTATGTTCGTTTATGTACATGGCGGTCCAAAACTC
>CAYUNV010000169.1:4312-7502 GCA_964446265.1 uncultured Negativicutes bacterium
GATTTTGGCGACCTTGGCGATTGCCGCGCCGGTTATGTTCACGCTGAAAGGTCTCTTTGTTGCCGCACCTGCTACCGAAGATGCCCTATTCATGATTGTCCTGATGGTAGTGGGGGCAGGAAAATACAGTTTGGACTACTTATGGTTTGAACGATAACCGGTAGAATGCAGGCTATCCAAAAGTAGTTATAAACGTCAGATGAAGTTTTCGCTAAGAACAATGGGACTCCATCTGAAGCAAGTATCTATTTATCTCGTTGGGGAGGTTAGATCATGGGAAACACACAAAAAATCATGCCGGTTTTATTCGTCGGCCATGGATCGCCTATGAATGCGATCGAAGATAATTTGTATACCAAGGTTTGGGAAGAAATTGCCCTCAGAATTCCCAGACCGGAAGCGATTTTATCCGTTTCGGCCCATTGGTATACGAACGGCAGCCGGATTACGGACGCTGAACAACCGAAAACCATTTATGATATGTACGGTTTTCCGGATGAACTGTACCAGGTAACGTATCCATCGCCGGGGGCTCCGGAACTGGCGCATATAACGAAGCGTTTAATCAGCCGAGATGTGCAAATTGATAACAGCTGGGGAATTGATCACGGTACTTGGTCGGTGCTGCACAAAATGTACCCGAAGGCGGATATTCCGGTATATCAACTAAGCTTGGACAGCAACGCTGGAACCGAAACACATTTTCGTATCGGGCAAGAGATCAGCACCTTGCGTGAAAAAGGAGTTCTGTTGTTTGCCAGCGGCAATGTGGTGCATAATCTGTCTAAGATTAATTGGGGTATGAAAACGGGTTACCCTTGGGCCGTTGAATTTGATGACTACATCAAGAATAAAATCAGCAATAGGCAATATCAAGATGTGCTAAATTATGAATTAGCAGGAGATTCTTCAGAATTGGCATTTTATACGCCGGATCATTTCTATCCCTTGCTCTATGTGTTAGGCGCATCAAAGGCAGAGGACAGACTGTCGGTATTTAATCACTCCTGCACCATGGGTTCTTTGTCGATGACCAGTTATTTGTTTGAGTAAACCGATTTTACGGAATTAAGGTGGGAGTTAAAAAGAGAGGATGTAGGGGAGTGATTAATGTGGATGATATACGGACAATACGAAAAATAGTCACTGGCCGGCAAGCTGTCGATGGCGCGGGTGTAAAACTGGTCCGGGTTATTGGATACCATGATACGAAAGAGTTTGACCCGTTTCTAATGCTGGACGCGTTTGATTCTGTCGACCCTAATGATTACATCAAAGGTTTCCCCTGGCATCCCCATCGGGGCATTGAAACGATTACGTATTTGATCCAGGGAGATATCGAGCATGGCGATAGTCTTGGAAACAAGGGGAGTATTTTAGATGGGGAATGTCAATGGATGACTGCCGGATCGGGAATCATCCATCAGGAAATGCCAAAAGCAAGCGAAAGGATGCTGGGTGTCCAGTTATGGCTCAATCTGCCGGCAAAAAATAAAATGGTTCCGCCGAAATATCACGGCATCACGAAGACGGATATACCGGTGATCGATGAAGGGGATAAAAAGATCCATATCATTGCGGGAACCTATCAGGGAAAAACAGGAGCAATTGAAGGCGACTATGTCAAACCTCTGTATTTGGATGTAGAAATTTATCCAGGTGCAGAGTGGTTCCTAGATACCGATTCGAACGCCACCTTGTTTGTGTACCTTGTGGAAGGCGAAGGGGCTTTTGGTCCAACGACGGAAGAGTTCATTCCGGCCAAGCATGCGTTGTTGTTTGATGCAGGAAAGCAGTTCCGCGTAAAAGCTTCGGATAATGGATTGCGTTTTCTGCTCATGGCGGGAAAACCGCTAGAAGAACCGATTGCCTGGGGCGGACCGATTGTTATGAATACCAAAGAAGAATTGGATTTGGCGTTTAAAGAGTTAGAGGAAAATAAGTTTATCAAACTTAAAAGTTCGTAAGTCTTACGTTAATTTAAAAACGAAACTAAAATGATATGAATAATATGTTATCTATACTTTGAGACTTTGCTGTATGCAAGGTCTTTTTTTGCGTTCTGCTATGGAGTCAATCTTGGGGGTTAAATACTGATTCTTATTTATGAGAAAAGTGTTTTATCGCAGAACGGTTTCTCTAAAACGAGAAATGAATTTTTTCGACGAAAATAATCGGAGATTTTGAAAAGCAATACTTGTATGCATCGGCAGTGTTTTATTTGCGATTCTATAGTTTGGCATAGTAATTGCAATATAAGGTAGCGTACCTCGTTCTAAGAAAGATGATTTTTTCATCAAGAGGCAAAAATTTGCCCAACGAATCGGGGCTAGTAAAAATGGTAGTTTATAGTAAATGAAAGGTGGTGAAAATTACAATCGGAACAACGTTGAGCAGAGTGTGCTTGACAAATTTGCAATAAATATCTAGGAGGAACAAAATGGGAATTGGAACTTACGAAGCGTATAAAGAGCGATTGCTCAAAATGAAACCTAACGTATATCTGAATGGTAAAGCAGTTGACCGTTCGGGAAGCTGGATTGATGGTGGCTGCTATGTTATGAAGCAGTGCTATGATCTGGCCAATGACCCTGAGTTTGAAGATGTATGCACAGCGACTTCACACCTCACCGGTAAAAAAATCAACCGGTTCACACATATTCACCAGTCTCAGGACGATCTTTTGAAAAAACAACAAATGACCCGTCTGCTGTGCCACCGTGTCGGCGGTTGCACGCAGCGCTGCATGGGCGCCGATGCACTCAACGCGATTGCTGTAGTCAGCTACGACTGCGACCAGGCTTGCGGCACAAACTACCACGAACGTTTCAACAAATATTTGCTGTACTGTCAAGAAAATGACCTTATCTGTAATTGTGCCCAGACTGATGTAAAAGGTTCCCGTAACCCGAAATACAAGAGAGCCCATATGCAGCCAGACCCAGATCAGTTTGTCCATGTAATTAAGACGGATGTAGATGGTATCGGCATTGACGGCAAACCTTGCAAAGGGATTATTGTCCGCGGTGCGAAAATCTGCAATTCGAACGCTCCTTATGTGGATGAAATCATTGTCAACCCGACCAAGTTTATGGGTAAAGGCGATGACGGTTATGCAATCTCCTTTGCGCTGCCGGCCGACTGGGATGGCATTAAACTCATGGCTCTTCCTGGCCAGCACCATAAGAGA
>CAYUNV010000169.1:7512-7649 GCA_964446265.1 uncultured Negativicutes bacterium
CCGGATGTACTGCAATATGCTGGCTATCTTGCTCTCATGTTCGCTCACTTCCATAGACATTCTTACACTGGCTGTAAAACTGCCGTTTCCGAAGTTATTGCCGCTCAGGCAGCGTTGGTTGCTGATGTGAATGATAT
>CAYUNV010000170.1:0-7642 GCA_964446265.1 uncultured Negativicutes bacterium
CGCGCTTGGTTCGGGACTAAGAGGCCGCAGGTTCGAATCCTGTCGCCCCGACCATCATTTGATAGTGAAAACTTCCATGTTCTCTTCGGAGCGTGGAAGTTTTTTTCAGTACATCAGAAAGTATAAACTTTTCCTCTACGCACAGACTGTTGATCCCAACACGGAAGGGTAGGGGGTTATAGGCTGTTAGCGAGATCAAGCTCGGCCCAAGCCGGGTTTTCTAAATTTAATCCCAGAATGAGAGGCGAGAAATAATTATATTTCCCGCCTCTCATTTATGTTAGTTTTCTTCCACTTTATCTTTCTTTGCGCTGGCAATAATCGTGTCCGCAATTCGTTGCGGAACTTCTTCATAATGATCAAATTTCATATCAAAATTGCCACGCCCTTGTGTAATAGAACGCAATTCAATTGCATAGCGGAACATTTCTGCTATGGGAACTTGTCCCCTTACAATTCCTTTTCCATTACCAAGAGGTTCCATCCCTTGAATCCGTCCCCGTTTACTGTTTAAATCACCGATTACATCACCCATAAACTCTTCCGGAATGATGATTTCCACATTATAGATTGGCTCCAATAAAACCGGTTTTGCTTGCAAAGCGCCTTTACGCAGTGCTGATGCACTGGCAATTTTAAAGGCCATTTCAGAAGAATCGACCGAATGATAAGAACCATCTGTTAAAGTAACCTGAATATCAACCACAGGATAACCGGCCAATACCCCACTTACTAAGGCTTCTCTAACCCCTTTTTCAACAGCAGGAATATATTGTCTGGGCACTGCTCCGCCAAAGATGGAGTCAATAAACTTGAAATTTCCTCCTGGCGGCAAGGGGTCGATTTGCAGCCATACATGACCGTATTGTCCATGGCCCCCACTTTGCTTCTTGTGTTTTCCTTCGACTTTCACGCCCGTACGAATCGTTTCACGATAAGGTATTTTAGGATTGTGCAAAAGTACTTCAACCCCAAATTTCCGTTTCATTCGTTCTGCCATAATGTCTACATGCAATTCTCCCATACCGCTAATTAAAAGCTCATGGGTTTCCGTATCTTTGCGGACTTGTAACGTGGGATCTTCATCACTTAGCCGATGCAGCGCATTGCCGATTTTATCCTCATCACCTTTATTTTTTGCTTGTAAACACATCGTAAACATTGGTTTAGGATAAACAATCGGGTCAAACACTACAGGATGGTCTTTATCACACAGCGTGTCTCCAGTTCCTGTTTCCTGCATCTTAGAAACTACAGCAATGTCACCGGCAAAGGCACTGGTAAGCGCGTCCTGCTGCTTGCCACGCATAGTAAAAATACTTCCAATCCGTTCTGATTTTCCTTTTGAAGAATTAAATAATGTGCTATCCGGTTTTAAAACGCCGGAAAACACCCGGATAAAACTAAGTCGGCCAACAAAAGGATCCGCCGTGGTTTTGAATACCATTGCAGCAAAAGGATCCGAACTTTTTATACTAGCCTCTTCTTTGCCAGGCAATTTTGATGCTGTGACTATCCGCCCGCCGCCGACCGGAAAATACTGCACAACCGCATCCAAAAGCTGGCGGGTGCCTATGTTCTTAGACGCAGAACCACAAAAGACGGGACAGAATTTAGCCTGCTGAACCCCTTTGATTAAACCGGCTATAACTTCACCTTCCGACAACTCTTCCCCTTCCAAATATTTTGTCAGTAAATCATCATCTGTTTCAGCCGCCGCTTCAATCAATGCTTGCTTAGCTTCATTGGCCTGTTCTATCAAATCCTCGGGAATTTCAGTTTCTGTGTATTGCATTCCTTGGTTGTTTACCGGATACAAGGCTTTCATTTTTACTAAGTCAATAACGCCTTTAAACGTCTCTTCCGCTCCGATCGGCAATTGAAGCGGTACGATATTCCCGCCAAATTTTTCTTTCATATTTGTAACCACAGCAGAAAAATCAGCATTTTCCCGATCCATTTTATTAATAAAGGCAACACGCGGCAAACTTAAGTCACCCGCATATTGCCATACTTTTTCCGTCTCAACTTCGACACCCGATGCTGCACACAGGACAACTAACGCAGCATCCACTGCGCGTAATGCACCTTTAACCTCAGAAACAAAATCTGCATATCCAGGGGTATCCAAAAAATTGATTTTACAGTCCAGCCATTCACACGGCGCCAAAGCAGCACTGATTGAGATCTTGCGTTTGACCTCTTCCGGTTCAAAATCAGTGGTAGCTGAACCATCATCGACCTTGCCAAGACGGTTAATCGCTCCGGCACTAAACAAGAGCGCGTCCGCCAGCGAGGTCTTACCCGCCCCTCCATGGGCGACTATCCCAACATTCCGCAGTTTATCACCTTTGTACTCTTTCAAAATCAATCCCCCCTAATAAAAAATTTATGCTAGCACAACATCTGCCGCATATGAACATGACGATAATGTTCTCTGTAAACTACGAATTTTCCTTCTTTTCAGTAAATAATGGCAAATAAAAAAAACCGCTGGATCAGCGGCTTTCATCAACATATCTAGACAACAAAAAACAAAGATCGGAAATCCGGTTCATCACAACCAATAAAGGCTCCCGTACCTTTTCTTGCCGTGCTAACCGCCAAATCTGCCGTTCTGCACGCCGGCAAACAGTCCTGGCTATATCAAGGGCTGCAGAACAAGGACTATTCCCCGGAATGATAAATTGACGTAGCGGCGGCAGCTTGGCGTCAATAGCATCCATAGCCGACTCTAATTGTGTAACTCTATCATTATTGATATAAGGTGTACCGTTGTCTCCTGCCTGCGCCAATTCTGCCATAATCAACATCAAGAGTTTCTGCACTTCCAGAATAGTTTCCTTACTTTCTGCATCACTGCACAACGCACGGGCCATTCCCAGCGCAGAATTCAGCTCATCAATGCACCCATAAGCTTCCACACGCAAACTATCTTTCGGGATACGTTCTCCTGATAACAAACCAGTGGTCCCTTGGTCACCGGTTTTAGTATAGATTTTCATCCGACACCTCCATTATAAAAATAATTCATGGTCTGCAAAGAAGAGGTGGAGTTCTCTTGCGGCACTTTCCAAACTATCGGATCCGTGAACTACATTTTTATCCATTGTTAGCGCAAAATCACCGCGTATCGTACCCGGCGACGACAAAGAGGGATCCGTGACACCCATCATTTTACGAACAACCTGCACAGCGCCTTCACCGGAAATTGCCATAGCGATCAATGGCCCGGAAGTAATGAATTCCACTAGGGGGGGGAAAAAAGGCTTCCCACGATGTTCAGCATAATGCTTTCCCGCCTGTTCTTCTGTTAACTGCAGCATTTTCAAGCCGGTTACTTTTAAATTTCTTTGTTCGAAACGCCGAATGATTTCTCCTGAAAGTTGCCTTTGTACCGCGTCTGGTTTTAATAAAACCAAGGTCGTCTCATTCATCATAATCACGCCTCTCAAAATAGAAATTCACTTTAAAACTTTGAGCCATAAACCATAACAGTTTGAAAAAGCCTGTAACGCAAATTGTGATGCATTACAGGCACTAATCATAATATGATACTTTCGATACTAACGCATTTTTCTTGCCAATTCTTCCAATCTGGCCACCCGTTCGGCAGTAGCAGGATGAGTGCTGAAAAGAGTCTTCAACCAACTTCCGGCTCCACTCAACGGATTAATAATAAACATATGGGAAGTCGCAGGGGTGGCATCTGACATCACCCGATGCTGCGCATAATACTCGATTTTTTGCAAGGCAGTGGCCAAAGACATGGGGTTTCCAGACATCATTCCGCCTGTTTCATCCGCCAAATACTCACGCGACCGGGAAACGCTAAGCTGAATGATCGTTGCGGCCAGAGGAGCAAGCACCACGAGAAAGAGCGTTTCAATAATCCCTGCTGCGCCCCCTTCCTCATCATCCCCACGTCCGAAACCAAACATCGCAGCCCATTGAGCCATATTGGCGATCATCGTAATTACACCCGCAATTGTTGCTACAACCGTGCTGATCAAAGTATCCCGGTTCTTGACATGCGACAGCTCATGCGCTAAAACACCTTCCAATTCACTTTCATTCAGTACCCGCCGGATCCCCGCAGTAACAGCAACTGCAGCATGTTCAGGATCACGTCCGGTGGCAAACGCATTTGGAACATCCGTTTCCATAACATATACCTTAGGCATTGGCAGACGTGCTTTCTGCGCCAAACCGGAAACCATCCTGATTAATTCAGGTTCTTCCTGCGGTGAAACTTCACGCGCACCGTACATACTCAAAACAATTTTATCACTATACCAATAGCTGGCAAAATTCATCACGATCGAAAATACAAGCATTATTGCCATCCCGTTTCGGCCGCCAAACAATGCACCTACAGCCAGCAGTAATCCAGTCAATGCAGCTAATAGTATTGTTGTTTTTAGAGCGTTCATAACCAGCCACCCTCCATAATTTTGAAATTAGCCATTGAAGCCTGCAATAAGTTATTTATTAAACAGGCAGGCTATACATAACTAATTATAAGCGAAACAGAAAAATTTGCAATATCTTCCTTACAGAGTTGTTTCAACCCTCTCTTTTATTGCTTGTAACATGCTTTCGCTATTTACCCGTACTTTTTTCTTTAAGATCGGATTTAATAATCCTGCTATCATCGGAATACCAAATTCAAAATCCACCGTCAATTTAATTTCTGTTTCAGAGTTCATCGGCGTAAGAATCCATTCGCCGGCAAATTTTTTCAAATCACCTTCGATTTGCTGATAAGAAATGTGCATTTTTTCATCATCAAATGTATCCAATTCAGTCCATTTTATAATCCGTCCATCCACATCGGAAACCCAACGGCTTACCGTCGTATTCCCATTTCGTTCAAGAACTTCCACGCTCTTTAAATCGGTCATAAACTCCGGATATTTTTCCATATTTTTCAAAATCGGATATATCTTCTCCGGTGTACTGGCAACATGTAAACTCACTTCTACATACGGCATAAAAATCTCTCCTCATCTTTCCATGTCTATAGATCTTCAACGATGTCTTGCGCTTTTTCTACTGCCCGCGCGTATGCAGCAACAACTTTGTTAACCAGCTCGTCTTTTATTGCCAACGGCGGTTCAATACGCATTACCTTAGGATTGTTCAAAGTATAAGCAACTAAAATCCCTTCCGCTATCAATTCCGACATTAAAAACCCGCCAATACCTTCTTTGGTTAATTCCAGGCCAATCATCAATCCCTTGCCGCGTACTTCCCGAACAACATCAGGATAAGCTGTCGCCAAATTACGCAACGCGGCAAGAATTTTTTCTCCTGTCGTTGCAGCTTGCTGAATCAAACCTTCTTCCTGAAGAGCTTGGATCGTTGCAATCCCTGCCACACAAGCCAACGGATTTCCGCCAAACGTAGAAGTATGCAAAAAGGGACTCGTAATATACTGTTCATAAATTTCGGGCCGGGAAATATAGGCGCCTAGTGGCATCACACCACCGCCAAGCGCTTTTGCAGCAGTCAGAATATCCGGTACAACGCCATAATGGTCAACCGCAAACATCTTGCCGGTCCGACCCAATCCTGTTTGTACTTCATCACAAATCAACAAGGCGTGATGTTGGTCGCATAAAGCCCGGACAGAAGGCAAATAATCATCCGGCGGTACAATAATCCCGCCTTCGCCTTGTATAGGTTCAACAATTACTGCTGCGGTTTCGCCATCCATCACTTTTTCCATAGCCGTGATGTCACCAAAGGGAACATGTACAAATCCATCCAATAGTGGAGAAAAAGGATCTTTAAACATATCACGGCCCGTAGCAGACAGCGCTCCGAACGTTTTGCCATGAAAAGCATTTTCAGTAGAAATTACTTTTGTTTTCCCCGTATGAATGCGCGCCAGTTTCAAGGCTCCTTCTACCGCTTCCGTTCCACTATTGACAAAAAAACTATATTGCAAATCTCCAGGCGTGATCTGGGCCAACATTTCTGCCAAATCAGCCATCGGCATATTGAATAACACTTTGCTGGACATCGGCAAACGCTCTAGTTGCTGTTTAACCGCCGCAATCACCTTGGGATGCCGGTGGCCAAGGCTGAAAACGCCATACCCACCTAGGCAATCAATAAATTCCTTTCCATCCATGTCACGAATAATGGCGCCTTCCGCTTCCCACTCAACAGACGAAAAGCCCATAAAGCGCAATAACCGGGCCATAGACGGATTAATATATTGTTCATATTTAGCGATTGTTTGTTCAACCGCTTGCTTGTTATCCACTATCACACCTCCATATATTACATAACCTGCTTTGCTAATTCATTTCTATTTATAGTAATAAAATCCTCTTTGTCTAAAACAGAAAGAATATTCACTTTACTATCGCCCTATTTTCCATTCACATTGACAAGCAAGCCAGTTCCTGTTATATTACAAATAATATTATTATACACAAACTGCGATGAGTAGGACAAGTAAGACCGCTTAACCTTTCAGAGAGCCGGGGGTGCTGAAACCCGGCAGGTTAGCCGACTGAAATACACCTATAAGCAGCAGGCTGAAAGATATTTCGAGTAGGCTGAGCCGGTTAGCTGCCGTTATCAGCTTGAAGGCATGTGCTTTCGCTTGAGCGGCTAATTTTTAGCAACAAAGGTGGTACCACGGGTTTACACTCGTCCTTAGCAAGGGACGGGTTTTGTTTTTTTCACACACAACAATAACAGAATAACTCTAAGGAGGATGTAAAACAAATGACAGTCCTTGATACTCTCAAAGAACGCGGCTTTGTTCAACAAATGACTCACGAAGATGAAATAGCGGAACTTTTGGAAAAAGAAAAAATTACATTTTATATTGGTTTTGACCCTACCGCCGACAGTCTGCATGTTGGCCATTTTTTAGGGATGATGGTGATGGCGCATATGCAACGGGCCGGGCATCGTCCAGTCTGTCTTATTGGCGGGGGAACTGCTATGGTTGGAGATCCCTCGGGCAAAACGGACATGAGAAAAATGATGACACTGGAAACCATAGCATATAACGGCGAGCAATTTAAAAAACAAATGCAGCGTTTTATCGATTTTAGCGACGGCAAAGCTCTTATGCTAAACAATGCTGACTGGTTGTTAAAGTTAAACTATGTTGATTTTTTAAGGGATATCGGCGTACATTTTTCAGTAAACCGCATGTTAACTGCCGAATGTTTTAAGCAACGCTTAGATAAAGGCCTCTCATTTTTAGAATTTAATTATATGTTGATGCAAGCCTACGACTTTTTGGAACTAAACCGTCAATGCGACTGCATTATGCAAATGGGCGGTGATGACCAATGGTCCAACATAATAGCCGGCGCCGATCTCATTCGCCGTAAAGACAGCAAGCCTGCCTACGGCTTAACCTTCACCCTGCTAACAACCAGTGACGGAAGAAAAATGGGAAAAACAGAAAAAGGCGCCCTCTGGCTGGATGCGGAAAAAACTTCCCCGTACGATTTTTATCAATACTGGCGCAACATTGATGATGCGGATGTTGCAAAATGTTTGGCTCTTCTAACCTTCCTTCCGATGGAGGAAGTAAAACGGCTAGGTTCGTTGCGAGATAAAGAAATCAACATTGCCAAAAAGACTTTAGCTTTCGAAGTTACCCAAC
>CAYUNV010000171.1:0-7619 GCA_964446265.1 uncultured Negativicutes bacterium
CCTCCCTTAATCAACTAACGTTTTTCTTCGTTTATCTCGTTTATTCGCAGTACTTCACAATGTCAATGTTGAGTCTACTCTCCGGATAGACTGTCGTTGCTGGTCGCCATGTGGTTTTTAGGTATGGAAAATAAACCGCGTTCATTTCCATATCGTTTGGCCATCGGGATTCCACATCAGCTCCAGGCGGCAAACCTCCCATGTCTTGCGGCATCCTTGTGCCTAATTCCTTCGTTCTGCCTATCCCGAAGATGGAACGTCAATCATGCTCCTACGCTGGGTCTTTCGCCCTAAAGGTGAAATTCAACTTGACTGCCCCGGCTCTACATTGTCAATGTGCTTTCTGTTCATAGATTGGATTTACTTCGTCAGGTTTTTTATTGAGTTGCGTTTCTATCCTTTGCGGCCTTCGAACTTCTTCACAACACAAACTGTCTGTTTTTCTCCGGTAGCTTACGCTGCCTTCATCGATAGGTTCATATCATAGGTCATTTTGGCTGCATCATACTCACAGCCTTTCGTCAAAATCGCATAGATGACACGCACCAGTTTGCCACAAAGCGCGACAATGGATTGCATTTTGTTCAATGGGTTTTTCTCCCGTGTCAGATTGCGCTGATGAATCGCTCGAAACGCTTCATTCGTTGCCAGCATCGGGATCATCACCCGGAACAAGCCTTCGCGAAGTCGCCTTCTCCCACGCTTGCTAATGGTGGTTTTTCCTTTGTGTTTGCCGGAGCTGTTTTCTTTCAGGCTTAAACCTGCCATCTTCAAGATTTGGCGCGGATCTTGAAATCGGCGAATATTACCGATTTCGCTGACGATGACGGCCGCCGTCACCATCCCAACACCTTTTATCTCTAAAAGTTTCCCTGCATGGGGTACCCGGAGCAACAACTCCGCCATTAACACTTCTATTTGCTGCCGCTGCGCTGCAATCAATTCATACTGCGTCAGCAGGTTCAGCAGGGCCGCTTCCGCAGCTTCGCTGCCAGCGGTTCTCCCGATTGATCCAGTAGCTACTTGAACCAATCTTTCCGCTTTTTTCAAGCTGCTTCGCTTTAAGTTATCTTGCCAGATCGCCAACACGCCTTCTGGCCCAGCCGCTGCCACTTTCGCCGGCATCGCCAATTGTTTCAGCGTAATAATGGCTGTTTTCGCGCTCCAATCTTTGAAGACTTCACCAAATTCCGGAAATCGGATATCCAACCATCGAATGACTTGGTTGCTAATTCCAATGAGCTGGTTTTGCAGGCGCTCACGTTCGGATACCGCTTCACGCAATTCCTGGTACAGATCTGCTGGAATGTACACATCCCGGTAACGCCCGTCTTTGACTAGCATAGCGATTGTTTTCGGGTCCTTGCGATCGCTTTTTGTTTGGCTATTATCGTCCAGTTCCCTGGTGCATTTGACATGAAACGGATTGACAATCCCTAACGCATATCCTTTGCTTTGCAGGTAATCTCCCAGCGTGAACCAGTAGTGTCCTGTGGGCTCAAAGCCCACAATGGCTCCGGTTTTCTCTCGTTTCTGCAGAATACTTTGCATCCAATCATCCAAGGCCGCGTAGCCTTGAGCGGTGTTGCTGAATTTTAGCAGTTTCGCCAGTTCGATCCCTCGGTTGTCAAAGGCTCTTGCATAATGCGTTTCCTTGCCTATGTCAATGCCAACCACCATAGTTTCATTTTTTATTTGCAAAATCTTCTCGTTTTGTGTACGCTTCATAGTGAGACGCCTCCTCAATATTTTGGTTTTGTGCCTTTCTTGTCCGGATCAGCACATTGCCATTGTATTACCAGGCGTCTCTTTTTTCAAAGTCCATTTTTAGTCATTACAGGAATGCTCCTATCTTTTCTTAGAATTCTTAAGTATACTTCCATAACCTTTTTAGAAATACCTTCCAGTGCATTATATCGGATCATATTTCATTTTTTACTATTCCATGATAAAATCCATCCCGTTTCCATTGATTTGTTGCGTACAAAAGCATTCAACAGTTACAGTCTTATTTCTTCAATGTCGCGCTTTAATACCCCTCCCATCTTCTATCATCATAATCTTGGAAATTATCCGCACTAAGCACGCTCGTGCTTCCGCATTTAGGGCAGCATTCTAAATAGCCCCCATCTCCTATTGGTTTTAATATTGCGCCCTCTGTATCAAACACTTTTCCGCATTTTGTGCATTTTACAATTGCCATTTATTGCTCCTTTCATTAATCAACATGCTGCAAACCTAATTGTCGCCAGCAATCCTTTCCATCAGTTCTAAATTTCAGCTATCCGAGTTCACTTCCGATTTTCTTAACTTTCTTGCATATAATTTTATTGATAATCCGACAGAAAGTCAAAGCATTGAGACAAATATCCGCAAAGTCTTGACTTATTGACTTGTTTTACTAACCTAACAAGTAACCACAAGCAATTATTTTGCAACATGGCTTCGTTACAAATTTAATCCCAATTGATACGATTGTTCGGGAAACTTCGAACCCTCAATCAAACTCCTGCTGCCGCATCCTACAGCAAGCACGGTTCCAACATCTTGCCACTCAAGATATCTCACGAGCGTTCTATAATGCTCCATCAAAGCAGTCATAGTCCAATCCGCGCTGTTGTAAGCCGTTGCCATAAGGATGGATTTCCTGCCGTGCCCGGCTACCTTGCCAGCCCGGGAATAAAAACGATCAATAACCGTCTTGAGTTGCGCTGACATGCCGTAATAATAGAGCGGAGTGACAAACACAACAAGATCAGCCTGTAACAGCGGAGGCATTAGCTTTTGCTCAATGGCGTCATTGTGAACACATGGGCCATCCATTCCACAGCTGTCACAACCTAGACAGGGATGAGTATTCTCAAAAGCCGCATTAAAGCGAAATACGTCATGACCTGCTTTTTGCGCGCCTTCAATGAACCTGTCGGTCAACAAAGCCGATGTGCCATTTTTATGCGGACTTCCTGTGATTACAGTGATTCTCATTTTATTTCCCCCTTGTGCAGTTTTATCAATGGATTGAGCAGGCAATAACGATGCAGATTTCTTCTGCGATAGCCGATCACAGCCACTCAGCATAAGTGTTATGAACGCTGCTCCGGCTCCTTTGATGAACACTCGTCTATCCATAACAGCCACGGTGGTATCCTCCTTACTTTTGGATCAACGCCCGAAGAATTCTTGGGCTTCTTATATATGGCATAGGACAGCCCAAAAGCTTCAAACTTCCGGACTGTCCTGCATTGTATTATTTAGTTAATTGATTGTACTCGTCATCGCTAACTGGTTCCAACCATTGTGCCGGACCGGCCTGACTATTGGTTTCCACCGAAAGATGTACAAGCCAGCTGTCCTTCGCAGCGCCGTGCCAGTGTTTCACATTCGCCGGAATTTTTACAACATCGCCGGTTTTCAGTTCGCGGGCTTGTTTCCCCTCTTCCTGATACCAGCCTCGACCGCCTGTGACCAAAAGGATCTGTCCGCCCGGATGTTTATGCCAGTTGTTTCTGCAGCCCGGCTCAAACGTTACGTTGCCAATTGGACAGTTGAACTCCTTATCTCCTGCAACCAGCATCTGCAGATATGCCTGTCCGACAAAGTATTGATCATATGGTTCCGGCATCTTGCCGCCAAGCGGGAAAATTACACTATTTTTTAAATCCATGTAAATCGCTCCTTTTATTAAATTTCAATTAAATTATATTGACGGCTTCCCATACCGAGTATGTTCATATATTCGAGCTGGTGCAGACCGCCGCGGGATTCAATGCGTTCGGTGATATCCTGTTTCTGATCTGCAGGCATCTGATAAATCAGGTCGATACCAGCCTGGTCAACAGCCAGAATATCGGTCGAGCCAAGAATGCCGATATCATTACAGGTCGGTTTTGCAGCACTGGCCCCGGCACAGTCGCAATCAACAGAAATATTTTTCAACACGTTAATATACGCGATGTTTCCTTTGAAATGCTCCGTAATGGCCTTTCCGGATTCCACCATTCGTTCCAGGAAGCCTTTTCCCAATGGCCAGCCTTCTCCGTGGATCATTCTTTTGCCAACCTGGCCAGAAGCAAAACCAATACCGATGTTCTTTAACGAGCCACCAAAACCGCCCATTGCATGTCCCTTAAAATGAGTGTAAACGAGAATCGAGTCATAATTGAGCACATGTTTCCCTATCGCGATTTCCTGCAAATGAATTCCCGGTTCGAAAGGAAAGGTGCCGCCAAAATTGTCGATCTGTTTATCAAGAAACTCCTTCATTCCCGGTACGGGCAGCATAACATCGCCTGCGGCGTCCAGAATATCGACGGGGCAAAAGTCAAACCCATTGATCTTAATCGTTTCACGATGTGTATTGGTTTCTCTGCGCGGGCTTTTATAAAGCACATTGCATTCAACGATTGCGCTGTGGGGAATCTTCCGTTGGAGGTTCTTGATGTACTCGATAGGCAGCAAATTGGGGCCATGCGGTTCGCCGGTATGAAGTTTAATCCCGACCTTCCCGGTAATTCCCTGATTGATCCGCTCATATATCTTTTGGATCCCGTCCGGACTCAAATCTCTGGTAAAGTATACATTAGGCTTGCTTGGATCATACGGCGATACCGCATGCGTTCCATCCCAGTTCAACCGAGTTGGTGCACCTTCCGCATGTGCGACTAACTGGTTTAATGTAGGAATGGCCGCCATCGCTGCTACTGTCCCGCCGGCAAACTTTAAAAAATTCCGTCTGGTAAATCCCTTCGTTTCCTTTTTTTCATGATCATCCGATGTTGCCATTTTCCTTACAGCTCCTTTTTTATACTATCGAAAAATAATGTCCTGTATCGCGTCATATCTGCTATTATAATACGATCAATTCATAATCACGGCTGCCCATACCGATTTCTTCGCCATAGCGGAGCTGTATGGTTCCATCAATTTATTGATTTGTTTTATTTCTTACTATCCATGTTTTCTACAGCGTCCTCCAGTTGATCGTAATTTTCAATTTTGCAGGCCAATCGTTCTTTTATTGCCTGCAATTCAGCAATACGTTCATCCAAACGGCGATACTCTTCGAGTAAAAGGTCCTTTCTCGCTTCTTTTGTACCCGGTCCCTGCTGATAAAGCTGGACATATTCAACAAGAGTTTCTACATGAATCCCGGCTTTTCGCATACAGTGAATAAATTCAATCCAGCCACAACTATAGCCATCGTATTCACGAATTCCGTTTGGGCTGCGTTTAACTGCCGGAATAAGGCCTATTCTTTCGTAATAACGCAGCGTGTCCTGGGTCAGACCATATTTTTCGCTTACTTCCGAAATTTTCATCGGTTTCACCCCTTTTAGTATTGACTTACTCTTCGCTCCATATTATCTTAGGCCAAATTCTTTTCATCCACTTCCTCTAAGCCGGAAATCGTCTTCTGAAAACTGTACATAAAAAAGTCTATCATTTGGAGTTAACACCAGGTCAAGGATTATTTTTTATTTAACTTTGAAGATTTTTTATTGGGAGTACAATGGAAATCATTTCTCACCACATGTTCATGCTTTTCGCTAAAAACTCTATTTAAAGCCATTGATTGGCCTGGATTGAATAAAAAACAGGGGCTGTGTGAATACATAGCCCCGTTAAAGCAGTCTCTAAAGTATGCTTTTCCCTAATTCTTCGGCTCTTTTTAATCCGTCGGTCTGCAAAATATCCTCTTTGGCCAAAAGCCCCGGCACAAGGATGCTGCCGAGATCCTGCCAACCCTGCTTAAAATGAATATGCTGCTTAACAAGGATAATAGTAATCCACCAAGCACAACATACTCCATGCCTATTTCGGATATGAAATAGCCACATACCGTAGCCCCTAATGTCACTCCCAGATTCGCTGATGTCAAAAATAATCCATTTGCAAAATCAGGCGCTTCCGGGGCTGCTGTCGACATCCAATATTGGTTGATATTCGCTCCGATACCACCTAAGACGCCCCAAACAAAAACAATCAAAGCCGCAGGCATCATAAATTGACCAACCAGAAATAATGCAACATAAACAGTTCCTAGTATAAACGGAAAAACCACTACCGTTTTCATCCCATTTCTGGTAAGCAAGCGTCCGGCAAGCATACTGCCGAAAATATTGGCCATTCCATACACAAACAGAACCAAGCTAATTGTATTCCAGGAAAAGTGCGCAACGGTTTCTAAATATTTTGCTAGATAACTAAACACTCCAAACACGGCGCCATTCATAAGAAGCACTGCGATAAGGGACATCCATGTAACTGACTTTTTCAGTACACTTATCTGATCCCCATAAGACAGCCGCTTTTCTACCGGCAAAGAGGATACCCAGAAAAAGGTCGCCAGCAACGCCAGTGCAGTGACAAGGGCAAAAAACGCCATAGACATCTCAAGTGAAGCCGCAGCGGCAATGAAATTGCTGACAGGCACGCCAATGACCATCCCGGCGGACACGCCAATAAATACTTTTGCCACAGCTTTGGGAGCCTCCGCTGGTTTAACTGAGGCAGCCGCTACCGAAAAGGCCAGCGAGCAATAAATCGGATGAAAAAAAGCCGGGATCACTCGTGCCAGCAGAGCAATTACGAAATTAGGCGCAAAAATGGCGACAATGTTTCCTGCAGTAAAAATTCCAAGCACCAACAACATCACTTTCTTGCGGTCAATCCCCGAAAACAAAAGGGGCATTATAGGCCCGGAAATTGCAACAACTAAAGCAAACAAACTTACGAGCAAACCAGCCTGAGATATACTGACGTGAAACTTCTCTGCCATAAAGGGAAGTATGCCGACCATACCCATTTCCGTGTTTAAAATGCCAAAAACCCCTACCGTTAGAACAAATATGAGTAAATTATTACATTTCTTCAACTGATGCTTCTCCTTATCTCAACGAAATCTATGCGTTTGATAACCAGTACCGCACTCTTTCGGCTGCTGCACTTAAGCAGTGTAGCACTTGGAGTTAGGACCAGGTCAAGCGTTTTTTTGTAAAAAAATCTGAAATAGCAATCATGACGAAGCTCTTAAAAATTTCGCGTGCCAATTTGTTTTGTATAAGCTTGCTGTGCGAATCCTTACATTAGCTATATCGACAAGGTGTGGAGCACCGCGCGGTCCGAAGCCTGGCCGATTCGCGTTGACCTTTATTAGCAGTTTGTATATATGAAAAATACCCCCGTCATTCGTTATGACGGGGGTATTTTTTATCAAATTAGCGTCTGACGCTTTGGAAACAATCTCTGCAATATACAGGACGATCGCCACTCGGACGGAAAGGCACTTGGGTTGTCACGCCGCAAGATGCACAAACTGCGTCATGCATTTCACGTTGTTGGTAACCACCACTGCGACCACCGTTTTGTTGTTTGCGAGCTGCTCTGCACTCAGGGCAACGGCCAGGCTCGTTGGTGAAACCTTTTTCTGCATAAAAATCCTGTTCTGATGCCGAGAAAATGAATTCCGCACCGCAATCGCGGCAAGTTAAAGTTTTGTCTTGTGCCATAATAATATATAGCCTCCTCAAATGTATTCGCCAGAAATTTTTGGTACAAAAGAACACTCATTGGGACTTCCCTTACTTGAATACAGTTTGAGAAGGACAAATGCTATTTCG
>CAYUNV010000172.1:0-5947 GCA_964446265.1 uncultured Negativicutes bacterium
CTTCTTAAAAGATATCAAAGCCTTTTCTATTGTCGTCTTGTCTTTAGTGACATCACCTAGCAATTGCAGAGAATCAACAACAATAAGCTTTGGAACTAGCTTTGAACTCAAACATTTAGTCTGAATTTTTTTAAATGTATATTTAGTATCACAAAAAAAATTCATTGGAGCTTTGTTTATAATTTCACCAAATTTATAAAGCTGCTTTAAGTCTCCATACCCTAGCATATTTAAATAGAAATGGCTGTAATTAGTGTTTGAAAGCTGGAAAAGAATTTTTTTGACTAGCATCTCTGGCGATGCATCAAGACTGAAATAAAACACTCTATTCCCGTGATTAATTGCTGTGTTTGAACTAATATTTAGCGCAAGTGATGTTTTATGAGAGTGTGGCATACCAGCAAGTATAATTAAATCTTTTCTTTGAAAACCTTTTGTGTAAAAATCAATTTCAAAAAAATCTGTTGGTACACCTGTGATTACATAGTCCATCCTCAATCTTGTTTCGAGTTCAGTGTATATATTAGTGAGGACGTCTCGAATATTTGTTTTTGATTTATTCATACCTAGATCTCGCTTCGCTAACTTGTTTTCAATGATTAAGTTACTGCCTGAAAACTAGCGCTGCTCCATGCGTTAAGACACTTGTTAAAATATATCCACTTCATTTATTAAAAGCCTTAGGAATCTCTGCATTGGTGGCATTGTTTTTCCTGAGTACGAAAGAGAAGGAACTCTGACCGGTCGTGCAATTCCACACTCCGATCTTATAAATATTCTATAACTTGTTGTATCTGTCAGCATTTCGTTATTTTCTTGGATTTCAGAAAAAAAATTACTTTCATTGATGTACTTATTTATTCGATTTAAAGCTTTATTTTCTAGTTTAATCGTGAAACACTTAAGATTATTATTACTTTTGCGGAAAGAAGTTTTTAAGAAAGTAGTTAGTTCGCCAGTGTGAAGAAGCGTCATTTCTTTTTTTACACCACTCCATCCTGGAAATGTTTTAAGCACTACTTTTTCAAATCGATAAATTTTATTCTTGGTAATGAAATTTGTATTTTTCAGTAGTATCTCATATATTTTTTCGTGCATCATTTCGATAGACTCAAGATTAATATTAGGAGATCCATTTTTTTCATGCCACTCAACCATTAACTTTGATATCATCATAATCCTCTCTGAATACATTGATGTACACTATTTTGTATATATTTTCAACAGATACTGTTTATTATACCATTGCAAATTCAAAAGTAAACTTAATAATTTATCTGGAGTCAAAAAAATGCAAAAAAATTCTCTGTCCGGCGAACTCCCTTAATTCCCCCTTGAAGCCGAAACGACTTTATCACCTCGGGGCAAGGGCCAGGTCACGGTGCTGGGGCAGCTAACGGGGAGAGTCGGGTAATCGGCAGCACCGCCGACTGAATCGGACATTGGGCCTAGGCGGCCCACCCTTGCGTTTTTGGAACTGACGAGACGCAACTACAGCCCGCATGGGGAAAGCCCTAGGGCGGGGCCGTAGGGCGTAAATTTTTTGGGGGGGTCTCCGGGGAGCCGCAACCGGAACGGGGGCGAAGGGCCGCCCGGCGGCGGAGGAATCGCCGGGCTAGAGGGCGGTCAGCAGGCTGGATTTATCTGAAGAAATCAACTTGGCGGTTTTAATGAAGTTTCCGCCGAATGATGACCACAAGGCCAATGAGCAGAACAATCCCTTGGCAGATGCGAGTGAAGGCTCGGCGAATTAATGCCATTTTGTCTTGTCGAAGACACCACGCCGGGTCAGTTCACTTTCCTTGTAGCCGTCGAAGTTGAATCGGCCGGGCACACTGCCGCCGTCATGACGTTTGGTCCGCAATACGAAAACCGCCACCAGGATGAAGACGACAACGGCAAGGGCTACTACGATGATCCATTCCATGGCGAACTGGTAGCAGGTGGGCCGGGGCTTGTCATCCTGCGGTGGTATGAAGTCTCCGGCCGGCGGCACAAGGTAATCAACACAGAGTGGGGGCAGTTCCAAAACAACCCCAGCACGGGGAGGTGTACTGGGGCTGGGGGGGGGCCTAAATTCGAACGAATTAAGAAAAAAGACTGATATCAAGCATAATCATTCCCTTTGCATGAGTAGTCATGAAAATCATAACCTAAAACTTTTGGATGTGTGTATCCACAGTCAGACATTAGCTGAAATAGATCTTCTAGCAAAATGACTCCGAACAAATGGCCCAGGTTTGCTTGAACCTCAGCGCATTTCGTAAAAAGAGTATTGCAACAACCAATTGAATGAATAAATAAATATTGACACGAAATTCCCATCGAATTAATCCATTTGACAAATTCAACATAACTTTCGCCAGATTCTTGATTTCCATCAAGCTTTGAATTATAATATGGCTTATTTTCTATGACGTAGATAGATTTTTCTCGAGGATCAAGATGTAAAATATCAATTTGAATTCCTGCAATGTCACAGCCTTTTTTCCACCGGCCCACATCATCCGCAAGAGGCACTCCAAGATGCGTTTCAATAATATTCAACAACGAGAGTCCTTGGCCAGGATGATCAATAATAGATCCATTGAAATTAATATAAGGATTTTTGCTCCGTAGCCCGTACCATGGACTACTACTCCCAGGAATATAAGATGAAACAGGGACGTCAACTTTATGTTTAGACAAAAAATCGACAATTAACGGCGTCCACAGAGCATCTTCAAGTCCAGGAAACTGCTCAGTCAAATAAGTACTGTTTTGCATTGAGTCTTCTCCTTTTGCAGATTATGCATCAATTGACATGCCAAGGAATCTTTCTGGTATTAGAATTTTTCTTGAGCTCTAAAAAGGCAGCCCTGTAAATAAATCAAATAGCGCTGTCTGCGCCCACATCATTGCCTAGCCCCCGAGAGAAAGAGACCGCAGGGAAGGTTAATAATTTCACTTATTGGGGAATACAATATAAGTCAATCCAGCAACAACCTCAGCATGGGTGAAATATAATTTTTTGTCATTGGTGGATTAACGACTGGAGGTAGATCTCCATAAACACCGGTGTTGTAGTATGCATACCCACCGAATTTTGTACCTGTTGGGTCAACACTCACGTGATCATCATAGGAAATTCGGAAAAAACCTTTCTCACCCCAATCATTCCCCCAGCTATTCTTAACTAAGAAACACCTCTCATCGTCGTCATAGCCAACAACGAGAATGGCATGACTCCCTACATATTCAGCACTAGTGCGGTGATAAACACCAGACTCGTAGAAATAAAAATCATAGTAAGTTCGCATGTTGACAACAAGCGGTCCATAGTCCCTTAGATACTTCTTCACAAGAGCAATGGTATAGGTAGCTTGATCCCCTACGTACTCCCAGGGAACTTGGAGTACTCCATCCTTAAGCTTAAATTTCTTAGGAGACCCATACGAGTCAGTACCTTGCAGTACAAGCGAGCACTCTATTTTAGACTCAACGTAGGGCGCGTAGATTTCTTCGATAGCGCCAATATCTCTGTAAAAATTAATCGCACGAGAAGTATATCCACTTATACATGTTCCGGCACTAACATTATTACACGACAACAATCCTTGTTCAGACAAATCCATCGCCGATGCCCCATCAAATCTCTTGTTATATATCCTCAGTAGCGTTTCAAGTTGAGCAGTCACTGCAAACGCCCAGCAAGAACCGCACGAACCTTGATCTTTTATACTCGTAACATAATTTTCTCCATCAACATCTGTCCAAGTGAACCTTGAAGGTGTCTCTAAGGCAACACCCTCAGGCAAGATATGCCTTGCGCTGGGTTGAGGTAGAATAACAGATTCCTCCTCGGCAGCGGTCGCCCACTTTTTTAAATCCTCAATGGACATACCTGTAAACTTGTTATCTCCAGCTTTCCAAGAACCTTTAGCTTTCTGGGTAATCTCACTATTAATTGACGCAACCCGACTCGATTCAGCCAAGGCATCAACAGCTATCAAAAAGAACATTAAAGTTGAAATAAGGAGAGTATACATGCGTTCTGCCTCATATTAACTGGTCACAAGAAAATAGCGCTCCTCTGGACAAAAGCTTATTCGCGTTCTACGGCCAAATGACGAGTCTAATCTCGGAATAAATAATCCTGGCACCTTTGAGGTGACGGCCGTCAGTCAATAAACTGCAAGCGAATACAAATGCAACAATCGCCCTAGATACCGTATATTTTTGCTAAATCAGGATATCGCTCCACACATTGATCTGCACCGCATCGAATCATCGACTCGCCTTTGACGTCGTCGTTTGGTCGTGAAGGAGCAACTTTACATTGTCTAAACAATTCTCTCTACAAACCCATTATTGAAGACAAAAATTTGTTGCAGGATATGTTCGACCTCAATTCCATTTGATCTCAAGAACGAGAAGTGTGGAGGCTGTATGTAATCCAGAAAGCCAAGCTTAAAAAAAGTTTCACCTGAATACCTTGGCCAATCTCTATAGCCCGGCGAAGAATATCTATAAGCTTCAGTTAAAGTGATATTATATAAAACGCCGTTTATTCGGCTTAGTGGATTCCTTCCATCAGACCGATCTTTGACTATACGCAGCCTTGAATAAGCTACAGCTAGCGCTTCTTCCAAAAGCGGGTCACGCTTTGATCCAAATAAGTATCGCTGAATGTCACAATTAAAATGAAACAACTCGTGATAATAGGTCTTATAGCAAACAAGTCTCGCCAAGCAGCATAAATCTTCCTTTGTCAAGTACAATGCCTGTTTTTTTCGACACCTAGCAACCAATGACCAGAAAAACTTATTAATATTATCACGATATAAAGTAATAACACCAGGACTTTGCATTGGATTATATGACCCGAGGAGAACGACTTCGGACAAACCACCATCCACCTGTGATTGACCTTCAAAAACATCAATCGGTTGATTTAATATTTCGTCTAAACAATCACTATCAATCCTATCTAAAACAATGATTTCTCCCAGTTCAGCAACAGGGAGTTCAGTTATTTGTTCTATTAATTCTTTTGCTAATTTATCTGCAACGTTCATTACAGATCTCCTCTTGAATTATAATTATGTTTTGAGCTGTGCAAATGACGTTTAAAAGGTTACTTGCCACAAAGAGACTAGTAGGCGCTCAATGCTCTTTGAAGATCAGATTTCAATTCTTCAACTAGCTCTATTGGTTCTAGGAGCCTAGCGTCTGCGCCGAAACTTAATATCCATCTTTTTACGTCAAACCAACCCGATGTGTTGAGTTCTAAAATAATTGATCCGTCAGGACAACGAGTTTTAACTTGACTAGGGGACCAAGCTCTTTCGTCTATGTATTTAGCTTGACTAGATGAAAACCATATTTTCACAGAAATTGGATCATCAAATATAAATCCAAAAGAATTATTTAATAATTTTTCAGGATTGAATCCACGCGGGTATTTGTAGTCTTTGTTAAGCAATGTAATTTTTTGAATCCGTTCAACTGCGATCGTCCGAACATCTTTGTGGTTGTCAAATCTAACAAATAAATACAACCCGCCATTTTTATTAAAAAAACAAAGTGGACTTATCTTATACTCAGCAACATTATCTTTTGAATAAGAGTGATAAGATACTTCACATTGTTTTTTTGCAATAATTGCTTGATGAAGAACGTCAATTGTTTTATATTTCTCAGCATAATTTTTATCAAAATCGCTGTTTTTGATATATATTTTTTCAATAGAAGCCACCAGTTCAGAAACCTTGAGCGTAGTCATTGATGCAATCTTTTCAAATGCGTTATTAATGTGTCCTTCTGCCTGTGTCCCGTTTAAAATCGTAAAGCTGGTTTTCATTAAATAAAGTGCAATAATCTCTGGCAAAGAGAAAAATATGCATGGAAACTTAGCATTTCCAACTCTTTTGACGTAATCATGGCCTACCTTGTAAGAAACTTTCCC
>CAYUNV010000172.1:5957-7569 GCA_964446265.1 uncultured Negativicutes bacterium
CTCTATCTATTTCTACAACCTCAATTCCAAACTGCATTATGATGTCAACGTTCCTCCGGGCGGTACGTTCATGAACATCTAATATTTCAGCAATTTCGCTATAGGTAGCCCCTTGCGGCCTAGCTAACAAATCAAAAGTCTCTATTATACGAATAACGTTTTGGCCACGGTTAATCGTCATTTCAATTGCTCCCTAAACAAATTAACTGCGGAGAACAAGCGCTTCTTGTTAAATTTAGATGCTGCCATGTAATCAGAATGTTCCGATCTAATTTCTTTGTTTATCTGACCTGAAGCAGCGAATAATGAAACGACATGACTAAAAGATGGATCAAATAACATTCTCGCAAACTTCGTGGCATAGGTTTGCTCAGCATGGATATAAGCCAAATTTAAATCCCTTAAGCTTTCATCAATTTTGCTGAAAATCTGGGGGTAATGCAAAAGATTTTTTACCCGAGCCAATTGTTCACTTGAAAGATAGACTTTAAGAAAAGTATCATCGTCCATAACGTCCTCCTTGCCTCACCCGATTGGCCAGGTGTGCTGGTTGAGAGGACCTTACGACGTGGTTTTGACAGATTAGGTCATAGCGCTTTCAAAAAATATACCAATATTTCAATATGTTGTCTGTTTGTGTAAAAATAGTTTTCGCCAATCCACGGATTTGTCAATCTTGCTAGTGGTGGAAAGAGGGGGCAATCCATCAAGGGACGTCTCCATGAACTGTGACGCGCCCAGAATCACTTGGGCGCTCCTTTCTCTCTCTGCATACGACACCTCCCGAGCGGCAGATTCATACCGCAAGTTGGTGTCCAAGAAAACTCTAGGCCAATCCATGACAAACTTTCCAGAAGAAACCACTTCTCGATATTCTTTCGATGAAATTATATTGTGAGCTAGGATTTCGAATCATTTTTTATCCATAAACATCTCCATCAACTTGAAGATGTGGGCGTTTGAGCCTTTGCTGCAGCACCAGATAGCCAATTCAACCACTCACAAAGGCCATCTCTTAATACCTCCAATTTTTCATTCACTCTCCAAGTTTTTACAATATAACGTCTATCGTAAACCTGAAAATTCTCTTGCCGAGTAGCCATTAATTCCCTCAGAAAATCAGATGACGATGCGTCTCTCCCCAAAGCATCCAACTGCCAACCTGCAGGAGATACAATCATATCGAGTGCAATATTCTTATCATTAAAGACGAAATCATGCACTAAATAGGTAGATGTATATATCCATTGTTTCGAAATAGATTGTGGCAGTTGACCAGAATCATTCACAAGATCCTTTAGCAAGCGAACTTGCTCTTTTAATTTTCCAAGAAAAGAATACCTCGCCTGAACCAATTGTTCGATCGACCGATAGTTTTCAGCAATAAACAGATCCTGTTCTGTAATATCCATAAATCCTCCTGAAAGAGATGAAATAGCTTCCATAAAGTCAATAAGATAAAAAATCCATTTTCCAGCGTTAGATTTGCAATAAAAGCCAAGTGAAGACTTCACTTCTTGCCAAAGTTCACCGTAAGTAATATTGACAAAATCACCAATCGATGAGTTGTCCATTTTATTTAAAGACAAAACAATCAAAACAGTACTCCTGC
>CAYUNV010000173.1:0-7569 GCA_964446265.1 uncultured Negativicutes bacterium
AACAAACGTTACACTGCCAACGCTCCGCGGCTTTGCACTAAAAAAGTGCAAAGCCGCGTCTTTATTTTTTATTTCACCCGAGTAACCAAGGTAATAACCAAAAGAGACCTACTTACCTGTCAAACAGATAAACAAGCCTCACTTACCTCTAGTTCAGTTCATAAACTGTAACCAATTAAAGTAAGGCTTTGCATCGCTGCAAAGCCTTACTTCATTAAAACCGGCCTATTATTATATCTACTCAAAACATACTATTAGGATTCGCAGAAACAGCAGGAATGGGCTGGATAACATCCCAATGTTCATCAATTTTGCCATCTTCCGTGAGTCGAAAAATCTCAATAATTGCCCGTTGTTCTTCTGGCGAGCGGATCGAACGGACGTGAAGGATAACGTAGTCGCCATCGGCAAAAGTACGAATGATTTCACTGCGGGCTTCCGGGCAATTTGTTTTCAGAAAATCGATAAATTCTTTTAAACCTTCCGGGTAATCTTTCACCAAGGGATTATGCTGCTTATACCGTGGCCCAATATACAGTTTTTCTGCCGTTTCATAATCCTTTTTATTGATAATCAGATCGTAGAATTCAGTCACGTTCTTTTTGTTTCTCTCCAGCTTTTCTTGTATCGTCATCCCATTTCTCTCCCTGTCAATTCATTTTATTTTAAACAAGGTTTCTTTATTATTCATTTCACTCATAAATGGATAGTATCCATACTACCAATACTATTTTCTCCAAATAGACGAAGTCTACGCATCAGACAACTTGAGAAATCTTTTCTACATCCGCAGCAGTTGCCGTTAGCTGCTGCATCGATGCTGAAATTTCTTCGCTGGCCGCAGCCTGTCTCTCGCCTAGTTGGGCAGTTTGTTCAATTGTCCCGGAAATATCAAGGACTTTAGAGCGGATCGTCTGCAAAATGCTTTTAATATCTTTTACCGCGACTGCACTATTGTCGGCCATTTTCCGAATTTCTCCGGCCACCACAGCAAAACCTCGCCCCTGTTCTCCCGCTCTCGCCGCTTCTATTGCGGCATTTAAACCTAAAAGGTTAGAACTTGCCGCAACATCACTGACAAATTTCAAGATATCATCCGTCTTCTCAATATTTTCAACTACCGTTTTACTCGCTTCTTTCAGTGATTCGAGGTCCGTCGCCAGTTGCGTAGCGGTTGCCGCCAACTCTTCCGAAGTAGCGCTAATTTGCTCGGTCGTGGCAGCAATGGTTTGTGCGGCCGAGTGCAACGTGTCTTGTGTGCCTAAACCGGTTCCGACAGAAATTGCGCCAACGATCTTATTATCTTCAAATAGAGGGCGGGCGATGGCTTTCGATGTATTCCCGTACATCTCCTTAGGAATAATCATACTGGTCGACTGACCGGTTTTGAGGCACTTATCCAGAGCCCCATTTTCTTTCACTTTCGTACCAACTTCAACCACCATATCAAAAGTATTGGCGGGTTGACAATGAACGATGATGCCTTCTGCGTTACAAATCCAAATTGTACAATCAAGCGCAGATGTCGATTGGTAGATCGGTGCAGCATCAATCGTGCTTTGCAAAACAGACATTTCCAATTCCTCCCAACTATTCCCATTCACAAACAATATGTTGTAATTTCGTGGTAATTTGTTAAAATCCTTGTTCAAAATAATCAACCGGCGAAAAACAAGAAGTAATTAGCTAAAGCAAAAGGCCCCGCAATTGCGCGGAGCCTGCCTCAATTTTGTTATTCACTATTAACTATATTCCTTCCCTCGCATAAACAATTTCGCCGTCAATCATCGTCATATCTACTTGAATATCCATAACCTTTTCTTGCGGATACGTCAGAATGTCTTCAGAAAGGATAACCAGATCGGCTAATTTTCCCACTTCGATGCTCCCCTTAATATTTTCTTCATAACTGGCATAAGCACCATTAATTGTATACAGGCGGAGGGCTTCCTGCATACTGATTCTCTGTTTTGCACCCACTACTTCGCCGGTTTTGCGGTCAATCCGGTTAACAGCTCCGTCCAAGCCCCGCATAACACTTTCATCCGCCGTGGGCGCATCGCTGCCGATTACCGGCCTAAGCCCTGCGTCAATATAGCTTCTGGCGGCAAACATATAATCCACCCGATCTCCATAATAGCGGTGGTAGTCACTGCCGTTGATCGTCATAAAAGCGGGGTTGGAAACGGGAATAATGTTCATTGCCGCCATTCTCGCAATTAAATCTTCATCGGTAATGCCGCAATGTTCAATCCTATGCCGGTGGTCTTCCCGGGGATGTTTTGCCAACGCGTTTTCATAACCATGGATCATCATCTCGACCGCTAAATCACCGACCGCATGCGCTGTCATCTGGCAGTCAGCGTCATTTACCCGTTCAATCATTGCGTCAACCTCGCCCGGAGTCCACGTTAAAATTCCGGGAAGCTCGGGATCATGGCTATAAGGCTCTCTTGTTGCACAGGAAGGTCCGCTTGTTCCACCATCAATCATAATTTTCAGCGTGCCTAATTTAAATTTATCATTGCCGAAACCACTATGCAAACCCAAACCCAAGAAATGATCACAGTCCTTCATCGAGTACGGTTTCCCGAATATACTGTGGAGCATCGCATAGACTCTCGGCTTAAATTCCCCGTTCATACAAGCCTTTTGCATAATACCATAGGACTGTGCATCACACGCGCCAGGATCGTGTACCGAGGTAACACCCGCCTTCAATAATAAATCGTTTGATTTTTTCAAGGCTTGCCGCATTTCCTCATCGGTATAGACTACTTTCGACCATAAAAAGAAGTTTGCCTGTTCTTTCGTCATCCCGGTTAACTTCCCATTTTCAACCACGACTTGGTCCTTTTCAAATTTGGCGGCATCTTCCGGCCCATGAATTCCGCCTGCAGCCAACCCCAATGTGTTATAGATCCCTAAATGCCCGCAGGTTCTCATACATTGCACCGGATTATCGGGGGCAACGGCATCCAAATCTTCTATGGTCACATGTCTTTTTTCCGCAACCTTATTCTGGTCGTATCCCCACAGCTTAATCCATTCGCCCTTTTTCTTTTTCGCAACCTCGGCTTTAATGATTGCCTGAATTTCCGCGATTGATTTAGCACATGCATACGTGATATCAATGATAGCCCCATCAAAGAAACCATAGAGGATCGGATGAAAATGGCTATCAATAAACCCTGGCGTTACAGCCCGTCCGTTTAAATCAATGACCTTTGTTTTTTCATCGATAATCTTGTCTAAGCCGCTTCGGTCGCCAACATAGACAATCTTATTCCCTTTTACAGCAACAGCTTCCGCTAAATCATCAGTTTCATTCACGGTAATTACCTTACCGTTAACGAACGCATAATCTGCATAAGAAAAATCAAACTCCATCGTAATTCCTCCCTTGCAATAAACTCTTATTGCCTCCGAATTTCTTACTCTGTTGCAGTCCTTCAGCGTAACAGCTTGGAGCCACTTTTCGGCATAGCCGATACGTCAACAGCCTCAAAAATCGTTTCAGACACTTGCTTTTGTTGCAGCCGGCTTAGAATTCTCGCTAGCGAACTTTTTTAGGTTGACAGTATGGTAATCTTCAAACCGTTTAGCTACTTTGCCGTCCTGTTTCGTCAACAAGCTGACAATAACGGTTACCGCTAAGTTAATAAGCAAGGCCACAGCACCTTTGTTAATCCCATAGGGAACCGTAGTTATTAAGAAAATAACTGCCACACCGACAACCAATCCGGCGCAAATACCCTGTTTTGTGGCGCGTTTCCATAGGAAACCTAGTACAATCGGCACCACGCACTGGGTAGTTCCGAAATACGACATTGCAAGAAGATTGGCAACAAGCCCCGGTGAGAACAACGCCAGCAGCACACCAGCCGTCAGCGACATTGCCATCATCGCCCTGGCACCCCAAATGAGCTGGATTTCACTCATATCCGGCCTCATCACCTTCAGAATATTTTTAGAGAATAATCCGGAAATCGCCAACGCAGCAACCGCCATAAACAAGATTGCCGTAAGAGCAGCACCACCGGCCACTAATCCAACCACCCAGCCCGGCAGAAGCTTTACTGCGACAGCCAGTAACGCATAATCTGGCTTTTCAAGACCGGTAACGGCCACAAGAGCATAATAAGCGGCAATAAACAGGAAGGGAAACATAATCATATACAACGGCATAATAATCGAATTGCGCCGCAAAATTTTTGCGCTGCTACTGGACATGGATGCCTGAAGGTTTGTCGGCGATACATAGAACCCCATCATCTGGAATAAAATGGTTGAAATTGTGAATGTTAAACCGGCTGTGACCGGCTCCGATGTCACCGTAAGGAGTTGGGGCATATTGTTCGCAACGGTGCGAAAAATCCCTTCAACGCCTCCTGGCATATGCATCGCGGCTGCGATACCAATCACCGCTACAGCCAAAATTAGCAATATATCTTTCAAAACGGCAACATAGGCCGAAGACCGGATCCCAGCCACAGCGATGAAGGAAAACGCAATCACTGCGCCCACGATGGCTGAAGTCGTAAAATCAATCCCCAAATCAAGATAATAGAAAACAATCCCCATACCGGTAATCTGAAATTGGATCAAAGGAATAAAAAATACAATTCCAATTAACGCTACTATGATTTGCAGCACCTTGCTGTCATAACGCCAGCCTATGATATCGGCAACCGTAATCGCTTTCGCAAGCTGCCCCATCCGCCATACCGCCGGATTTAAGAAATAACCGATAACATAGGCTAACAGAATATAGCCAAAGAACCACACGCCATAATTGGCCCCTTTTGAGTAAACGGCCCCGGGTACACCCAGCAAGGTTCCAATCGTATAGATCTCGCCGACGGAAACAAAGAACAGCAGAAACGGCCCGAAAGAACCGCTGGCTTTCATTATATCATCCATGCTATTGCTGATAGCGCCGCGTCGGGCTAGGAAGACTAAACCCAGGGCTACAATGATAATGAGTGCAAAAACAAATAATGTCATTTAAAACGTCCCCTCCTTTTTCATTTTTTGCGCTTCTACCAATCTTCTTCATCGTTCAACGGGTCCAGTTTATAGGCAACAAAGAGGCATATAGACGTCAAAAACAACCACATGAACATCCAAAAATAGTTAAAAGAAAACCCTAAAACAAAAGGCTCCACCTTATTCCACCACGGTAAAAGGAATACTATACCTGTCAATGGAGCTACCAACCCAATTAAGATTGTCGGAATCCTACTTTTCATCATAGCACCTCCTTCCTATGATCCTCATAGTATATTTCTTAGCATATGCCAAAACTATATCAAAAAATGCCACAATACGTCTATGTTTGGTCTGAACAAAAATTTTACAAATTCTTGTTGATAACTGAAAATTCTTACTTGATTGCTTTTTTATTTTTATTTTCAGCAAAGTATGCTATTATGGAAAAGATCATACTTTGAGGTGGTGTTAGAGCGTTATGTTGCTCGTAGTTGATATTGGCAATTCCAACATTGTTCTGGGGTTGTATGCTGGGTCCGACCTCATTCATCATTGGCGAATTGCCACTGACCGGCAAAAAACCGGGGATGATTATGGAATGCTAATCCATAACTTGTTCCATTACCATGGTAAAAAATTTAACGAGGTCACGGGCGCAATCATATCTACCGTTGTCCCGCCCTTAACCGTTCCCTTTACCAAGATGATTCAACGGTACTTGGGTTTTGAACCGTTACTCGTCGGCCCCAAAATTAAAACCGGTATCAATATTCGAACCGAAAATCCACAACAAGTCGGCGCAGACCGGATTGTGAATGTGGTGGCTGCCCATGCTAAGTATCCCGGAGCCCTGGTTGTCATTGATTTGGGTACGGCAACTACGTTTGATGCCGTTACAGCCGAGGGAGATTTTATCGGCGGCGCCATTTCGCCCGGAGTCGGCATATCGATTGAAGCGCTGTCTCAAAAAGCTTCCCAATTACCAAGGATCGAACTAGCAAAACCATCCAAGGTTATTGCTCGTAATGTAATCGCCAGCATGCAGGCCGGTACGATATTAGGCTATGTCGGTATTGTTGATGAAATTACCAGGCGGATGAAAATAGAATTAGGCGGAACTGCCACAATAGTTGCTACCGGCGGTTTGGCTAACCTGCTCGCGGAAGAGTCAAAACAAATTGAATTTGTTGAACCTTTCCTCACGTTAGAGGGATTGCGGATCATTTATAATCGTAACCTGTCTAAACTTTGATAAAAACTACATACATCGCAAACAAAGCTGCCATACATTTCTTTTTTGGAAATGCATGGCAGCTTTCTCATTTTGTATACCGATTTGCCATTATCGACAAATTCTCGGGTTACTTTTGTCTAGGTTGAACATAGACCAACTTTCTGGTTTTTGATATATTTTCATCGTAGACTTTTCAAGAACTGCTCACAACACTCCCTAAAACGTCAATCCATTTAACAAGGAGCGTCATCTATGAAACCACAAAATCTCGGAGTACTGATGGTAATAACGTCTGCAGCCGGCTTTGCCACACTGCCGATCTTTATAAAACTGGCCTATGGAGTGGGAGCTAACAGCATTACCATTTTAACCACCCGTTTTATTCTGGCATCCCTTGGTCTCTGGCTTATCCTGCGTTATCGCAACCTCTCCCCCAAGGTAGGAATAAAAGCCGGTATCTACCTCTGTCTCCTTGGCATTGCTGGTTATGGCCTCATGTCCGCCGCCTTCGCAGCATCGCTGAATTACCTTTCTGCGGTGATGTTATCCTTGCTGTTTTACAGCTATCCTGCTATCGTCACCTTGCTGTCCTTTCTTATCGGAGTGGAGGCGTTCGATTGGAAAAAAGGGCTGGCTTTAGCGATCTCTTTCACCGGTCTTTTTCTCATTCTCAAAGTATCTTTTGCCGACATTAGCCTTACAGGGCTCTTACTGGGGCTGGCCGCATCGATTCTCTATGCTACGTATCTCCTTGCCAGCAATCGAATTCTGAAAGAAGTTAATTCAATAGTGGCGACCACTTATGTCTGCTCAGCAGCAGCAATAACCTTTATGCTGACTTCCTTCTTTACCGGTGAATTCATCACCACTTTGCCGATTAAAGGCTGGTTAATCTTACTGTCTATCGCATTCTTCTCCACCATTGTCGGCATTTTAGGTTGTTTTATCGGCCTGAACCTGATTGGTCCATCCAATACCGCCATTATCAGTACGGCAGAGCCGTTCATTACTGTTGTCCTGTCGGTCCTGCTCCTTTCCGAAAAATTAACCTTCGTACAACTGGTCGGAGGATTGCTAATATTGGGCAGCATTCTTCTCCTTCAACTCTGGGCCGGAAAAAAACAACCGAGCCCCATAAATACCACCGCTTCTTATACTTCCGTAGACCTCTAAGCGTTCTTTCCATTCTTCTTTTGCTTTGCTGAGCCTATACGCATGCTTTCTACAGCATTTTTCCAAAGAACTCTGAAGCTGGATTCAGAGTTCTTTTTTTTCCGAATTCAAGCCAGCTGCCGGGATCAAAATTGGCTACAAGTTTTTTTGACAGCCCCATAGTATAACAT
>CAYUNV010000174.1:0-7567 GCA_964446265.1 uncultured Negativicutes bacterium
TGCGTATGTGTGTAGGCTGCCAAGAAATGAAAACAAAAAAAGAGTTGTTGCGGATAGTTCGGACTCCCACAGGTGAAATCGTCTGGGATCAGGTTGGAAAACAATCAGGTCGTGGAGCATATGTCTGCCGAAGCCCGGAATGCTTTGCTAAAGCTTTCAAAGAAAAAAGATTAGAACATGCACTCAAACACAGTATATCGCCTGAAGTTTATGAACAACTTCGGCTAACGATTGTAAAATGATAAACGAAGAAAAATTATTATCCTTATTAGGATTAGCCCAAAAGGCAGGCAAGATTGTTTCCGGTGAAGTAGCCGTAGAAAAGGCAGTCAGGAATCGTTCTGCTAACTTATTATTGATTGCTGCCGATTCTTCCAGCAGTACACTGAAAAATTATTCTGATATGGCAACCTATTATTCGGTTCCTATATTTATTTTATGTTCCAAAAGTAGATTGGGAGAAAGTATCGGTAAAATGAACAGGGCCGCTTTGGCTGTAACGGATATAGGATTTAGTAAGGCGATCCTTAAGTTATTACCAAGTGAAAACAAGAAGAAGTAAGATAGAATTTTGGGGGTGGATCAATGTCAAAATATAGAATATATGAATTAGCTAAAGAATTTAATACAACCAGTAAAGTAATTATTGACATATTAGCGCGTAATAACATTACGGCTAAAAATCATATGAGTAGTATTGATGATCCGGAAAAAGCAATTATTGACCGGACATTTGCGCGTAAAACAGGAGCGGCTGACAGCGCAGCAGCCAAACCAACACCCAGTAAACCGGCAACGGAACAGGTTGTACGCGCTCCTGAAGCCAGGGAGCCGAAACCAGCTCCCGGTCAACAACAAAACCGGCCCTATCCACGGTATCAAGATCGAAGAGGGCCGGCTCAACCACATGGACAACAACCACAACCACAGCAATCACAACCACAGCAAGTTCCGCCACGTGATCAATCTAAACCAGGCTTCGTCCAACGTCCATATCAACCAAGACCAGCTCAACAACGGGGACCGGCAACAAGCTCTTCCCAGGCAAAACCACCATACCAATCCTCCCGGCCGCCTTATCAAAACGCTGGACCTCGACCAGCCGCACAAGGCCCTGCCCATCCGACTGCTTCCGGCTCAACAGCCAGTGGACGACCCAATCAGCCTCCTCGCAGTTCTACTGCAGGCAACCAAGGAGATAAAGCCCGTACAAACAAAGATTATTCACGGCAACAACGTCCGCAGACGGGCTTTGGTTCGAGAAACACAGGTGCTGGAAACCGCAATGCACGTCCCACGTATTCGTCAGGCCGTGGCGGTCATCGGCCTGCAGCCGCCCAGTCCTCCTCAGCAGCTGCTATGGAAGCTGCAAAGCCTAAAGTGATAAAACTCGGCGGACCTATTACCGTTAAAGAACTAGCCAGCAAACTTTGCCGTGAAGTCAGTGAAATCATTAAAAAGTTGATGGCTCTTGGCATTATGGCTACGATTAACCAGGAAGTCGACATTGATACGGCGACTATATTGGCCGCTGATTTTGGCACAACAGTGGAAGAACTTCCGCCGGAAGAAGATCCAACCGAAATCGCGGAAATCCTTGACGATCCCAAAACACTTGTCCATAGACCACCGGTTGTTACTGTTATGGGCCACGTTGACCACGGGAAAACATCTCTATTGGATGCGATTCGCAAAGCGAACGTAACATCTCATGAAGCCGGTGGAATTACACAACATATTGGTGCATACCAAGTTAATTATCAAGGCAAAAAAATCGTATTCTTGGATACTCCCGGACATGAAGCGTTCACTGCTATGCGTGCACGCGGAGCACAGGTCACAGATATTGCCATATTGGTTGTTGCTGCCGATGACGGTGTAATGCCACAGACGATTGAAGCGATAAACCATGCAAAATCAGCGAATGTGCCTATTATTGTTGCAATAAATAAAATGGACCGTCCAGGTGCGAACCCCGACCGTGTTAAACAACAGTTAGGGGATTATGGATTGCTTCCTGAAGACTGGGGTGGGGACACCATCATGGTTCCGGTCTCGGCTTATGCCAAAACCGGCATTACCGATCTTTTGGAAATGATTTTACTAGTGGCAGAAATGCAGGAATTGAAAGCCAATCCAAATCGCCACGCATTCGGTACAATTATTGAGGCACAACTGGATAAAGGACGTGGCCCTGTTGCCACTGTTTTGGTACAAAAAGGAACATTGCGAGTTGGAGACAATATCATTGCCGGAACAGCTTTTGGAAAAGTACGGGCTATGATTAATGAGCGCGGAGACAAAGTAAAAAAAGCCGAGCCATCCACTCCGGTTGAAGTTCTCGGTTTATCCGATGTACCTATGGCAGGAGATATTTTAGAAGCTGTAGACGAAAAAGTCGCACGTACGGTTGCAGAAAAA
Source organism: uncultured Negativicutes bacterium (assembly GCA_964446265.1). Classification (GTDB taxonomy): domain Bacteria; phylum Bacillota; class Negativicutes; order CTSoil-072; family CTSoil-072; genus CTSoil-072. The sequence goes on from CAYUNV010000174.1 coordinate 2,422, forward strand.
CGTCTTGCTAAAAAACGTACCGATGAATTAAAACCTTCACAAAAAGTTTCATTGGAAGATATTTTCAGTCAAATTAAAGAAGGTAAACTAAAAGAAATTAATATTGTCCTCAAAGCTGATGTCCAAGGTTCCATTGAGGCGTTGAAACAATCTCTTCTGAATTTGAAAAATGAAGAAGTACGGGTTAATATTATTCATTCCGGCGCGGGTGCAATCAATGAGTCTGATGTAATGCTGGCTGCAGCCTCGAATGCATTAAGTATTGGGTTTAATGTAAGACCGGATTCGAACGCCCGGAAAATGTCAGAGGCTGAAAATATTGATATTCGAACCTATCGGGTTATCTATGATGCCATCAATGATATACAAGCAGCAATCACAGGCATGTTGGCTCCTACCTATAAAGAAGTGATCCAAGGCCGTGTTGAAGTAAGGCAGATTATTAATATTCCCAAAGGCGTTGTTGCCGGCTCCTATGTATTAGAAGGAAAAATCTTTAACTCTTCCGATCTGCGAATTATTCGCAACGGAATTGTAATTCACGAAGGAAAAATTGAATCACTACGCCGCTTCAAAGATGAAGTAAAGGAAGTTGCTGCCGGATATGAATGTGGTATCAGCATTGAAAAATTCCGGGATATTAAAGAAGGCGATATTATTGAAGCTTTCACGATGGAAGAAATTAAGAGAGTGTAGTTAGATTCTGACTGGAGGGGTAATAATGAGCCAGTTGCGTGTGGAAAAAGTACAAGAATTTATCAAACAGGAAGTCAGCAAAATGTTGGTAGCCGGTGAAATTAAGGACCCCCGTATCGGATTTGTAACTGTTACCCAGGTTGAGGTTACCGGCGATTTAAGCACTGCAACCATTTATATCAGCCTTTACGGGTCAGATGACCAAAAGGCAGCCACTTGGACCGGCTTGCAAAGTGCATTAGGCTTTATGCGTTCGGAAATCAGTAAGCGGATTCGGTTGCGGGTCGCGCCGGAATTAGTATTGCGACTGGATGAATCGTTAAATTATAGTGCACGTATTCAAGAATTATTGCAACAAATCAAAGAAGAGGAAAAGAAATCATAACAATGGAAGTTTCGATTAACCAAATCTTAGAAAAAATGCAAGCTGCCGATAAAATATTGATTACCTCCCATATTCATCCTGATGGGGATAGTCTAGGCTCTATGTTAGGATTAGCCCACTATTTACTTTCTTTAGGGAAGATCGTTCTGGTTGCTATAGAAGATGAAGTTCCGCCTCTTTTTCATTTTCTACCTGGCAGCCAGTCGATCCGTCATATTAACGATATTGAGCCTTTGGCTCAATATGATCTATTAATTGTCCTTGACACAAATCCGGAAATTGCCCGTATTGGCAAAAAATTAGTATCACTGTCAGGTCCTATCCTTAATATTGATCACCATCTTTCCAATAATAGGACAGCTGATTATTACTATATCGACAGTCAGGCTGCTGCTACCGGAGAAATTATCTTTCAGTTGCTCTTATTTGCGAAAGCGGAGATTACCCGTGCAATCGCAGTATGTTTGTATACCGCGATTGCAACGGATTGTGGTTTCTTTCGTTACGCTAATACTACCGCTAAGACATTACAACGAGCCGCCTTGCTGGTAGAGTATGGAGCGCAGCCAAATGAAATATCGGAAAATCTGGAAGCGATTACGTTAACAGATTTAACAAGCCTGCGTGATGTACTATCTACTCTTGAACTGGCAGCGGACGGTAGGATTGCAGCAGTTACATTAACCCCAGAAATTTTAGCGCAAGATATCAGTTCAACCGACATTTTTATCAACTACATCCGCAAAATCATCGGTGTAGAGATTGCCATCATGTACAAAGTGGTTGACACCGATCTTGTTAGGGTCAGCCTTCGCTCCCACGGAGCGGATGTAAATCAGGTAGCACAAGAGTTTGGCGGTGGAGGACATAAGCGGGCTGCAGGCTGTTCAGTTCGCGGAACGATTGCTGCCGCGAAACAACAAATTCTAAAAGCTGCAATTGCCCAGTTGGCAGGTAATCAAAAATGACACAAGGAATTATTAATGTATTAAAGCCTCCTGGCATGACATCCCATGATGTAGTTTCTTTCATTCGACGACAATTCCAAATTAAACGTGTTGGCCATGCTGGAACACTAGACCCTGCTGCAGCGGGTGTCTTACCAGTTTATCTTGGCCAAGCAACCCGCCTGATTGAATATGCAGCCAATTTTGACAAATCATATCGTGTAGAATTGACGGTTGGAAAAGAAACTGATACCGGTGATGAAATGGGAAATATTATCCGTACTGCTCCTTGTCAATTGCCTAATGCCAGCGAATTGACGGCGGTTTTACAAACGTTTGTTGGTGAAAGTTCTCAAATTCCGCCGATGTATTCTGCTGTAAAAATAGATGGTAAGAAGTTGTACGAATACGCGCGCGAAGGGATTATTGTCGACCGTAAATCCAGGGACATTACGATTTATTCCATTTCGCTATTAAAGAGCACTGATACTGTATTTTTATTCGATGTAATATGTTCAAAAGGGACGTATGTCCGTACCCTTTGCGCTGATATCGGTAAAAAGTTGAATTGTCCGGCTGTTATGTCATTTCTATTGCGGACCCGGGTCGGTTGTTTTTCTCTTGAGCATGCTTTAACATTAGAAGAAATCACAGCAAAAAAATTAGATGCTTTGCTGCCGATTGACAGTGGAATTGGCTTTATGCCAGCGATTGAATTGGAACCAGAACAGATCCAAGCTTTTTTCAATGGACAACAAATCTTAGTGCCAGGTCCTGCAAACGTGCCAGTTCGATTTTATGACACCAAGCAAAAATTTCTGGGAATTGCTCAAAAGACGGATGAAACCTCCTATTTTAAGCCGCTGAAAGTATTAAAAGACAGTTATATGAACGATTGATTTTAGATATTCACGAGGAGAGTAATCATGCGAGTCTTCAATACCTTAGATGAAGTACATGCTTTTTTTCCTAAAACTTGTGTCGCATTAGGCAATTTTGATGGTTTACACATTGGCCATCAAAGCGTAATTCTTCGTGCGGTTCGCTTAGCACGGCAGAAAGGCGTTGCCAGCGCAGTATTTACTTTTAGCAACCATCCCATTTCCATTCTCGATCCGCAAAAAACTCCGCCGCTCTTATTAAATGGGCAAGATAAAATCCGCTTATTACGCAGTATTGGGGTGGACGCATTGGTTTCCATCCCGTTTACTCCCGACTTTCTTCAGCTTTCACCGGAAAAGTTTATCAATCTTCTGGTGGAAACATTACACCCGGTCCACATTGAAGTCGGCCCAAACTATAGTTTTGGTCACCGCGGCGCCGGGACTCCGGAAATGTTACTGGCAGCCGGCGAACAATACGGCTTCTCGGTTGAGATACACCCGGCAGTATATATGGGTGAAGATTTAGTGAGCAGTACGGTAATCCGCCAAATGATTCAATCAGGTAATGTAGAAAAAGCCGCAACGTATTTAGGACGCCCGTTCCGTTTAAAAGGCCATGTTATAAAAGGGGATGGCAGAGGACGGACGCTTGGCTATCCAACGGCAAACTTATCCATTGAAGACGGTTTAATTGCACCGGAAGACGGTGTATACGCCGTAGAAATTCTTACACGCCATGGTATTTTTCAGGGTGTTGCCAATGTAGGCGCAAATCCTACATTTAAAGGGCATCATCGTCGTATTGAAGTGTTTATCTTTGATTTTTCCGCTGATTTGTATGGATGTACAATTGCAGTGTTATTTTTAGTACAATTGCGTAAAGAAATTACTTTTGCATCAGTGACAGAACTTCAAACACAAATTACTTTCGATGTTGAACAAGCAAAAAAGTTTTTTTCTAATCGATAGTAGTTTGGATGCTGTTGAATAATTATTTTATCAAGACAGTGTTTACACCTTTTTTTACATGTGATACAATAAATAAGGTTTAAACGGTTTTTATTTGGAACCATGGCTCAGATTACCGAATCTCCAACGGTTATCTTGGCTAATGGGGATATCAAGATTAAAAGGAGGTGTGTATTCATGTTGACTGCAGAAACAAAGCAACAATTGATTGAAAAATTTCGTGCGCATGAAGCCGATACCGGTTCACCGGAAGTACAAATTGCAATTTTGTCGGAGCGGATTGCTTATTTGACGGAACATCTAAAAGAGCACAAAAAAGATCATCATTCCCGCCGTGGACTGTTGAAGATGGTTGGTCAACGCAGACGTTTATTGAGATATCTGCGTGACAATGACATCAGCCGTTATCGTGCGATACTTGAAAAATTAAATCTCCGGAAATAAAAAATAAAAAAGCGGGCTATCCCGCTTTTTTTGTTATTAGTGAAAAAGGAATTATTAAAACAAATGTCGAATTGACGAATGTTAGAGAAAATGAGAAGGATATAAGAGGAGGAAAGCTAGATATGCATAGCTTTGAAATGCAGCTTGGTGGCAGAAAACTGGTTCTGGAAACCGGCAAAATGGCCAAGCAAGCTAGCGGAGCTGTACTGGTACGGTATGGCGATACTGCGGTGTTGGTTACCGCTACTGCGTCAGCGGAACCACGCGCAGGAATTGATTTTTTCCCATTGACAGTTGATTATGATGAAAAGTTGTACTCTGTTGGCAAAATCCCCGGTGGTTTTATTAAACGAGAAGGCCGTCCTACTGAATCGGCCATTTTATCCGGCCGCTTGATTGACAGACCAATCCGCCCATTGTTTCCTAATGGGTATCGTAACGACGTCCAAGTCGTAGCGACGGTATTGTCAGTTGACCAGAATAATGCGCCCGATGTAACAGCGATGATTGGCGCTTCATGCGCACTTGGTATATCTGATATTCCTTTTGCCGGTCCGATTGCAGGAGTCCGTGTTGGATACATCGATGGTCAAGTTATCATCAATCCTACGATAGAACAGCAAGCTAAGAGTGCTCTCAACCTGACAGTAGCCGGCACAAAAGATGCGGTTTTGATGGTCGAGGCTGGTGCTCAGGAATTACCTGAAGAGGTTATTCTCGAAGCGATCATGCATGGTCATAGTGTGATTCAGGAAATTATTGCATTGCAAGAAAAAATTATTGCCGAAATTGGCAAGCCTAAACGTGAAGTATCGCTATTC
>CAYUNV010000175.1:0-4459 GCA_964446265.1 uncultured Negativicutes bacterium
ACTAATGTCTTCAGGAGCGGCAGGTAACGGCACTCCTTGGTCACCATCAGAAACATTAAAAGCCACTTCAACTTCCTCTAAGTCCTTAATTGCATCTTTAACAGTATAATAGTTTGCTGAAGAGAGTTTACTGGATGGAAGCTCAACATTATCACATATGTTCTTCTTTACACCGATAAGAACAAATCGCATCCGTTTTTGTGGCACGCCAAAGGAAGCAGCTGATAAAATGCCGTAATTTATGCTATAGCCGGTGCTTTTGGCTCCCAATATGGATTTAATGTAATCAATCACTGCCATAGAAGAAACGTGAGCGACAAGGCCATTCACAGTTGAATAGTTGTCAATTACTATGCGGTTATCCAATATTTCTTTTGCCTTGGAGAGCATTCGTTGAAACATAATTGCAGGCATTATTGCCTTGCAAAGTCTATTAGCTCCCTCCAAAGATGCGTCATCGGTATAATAATTTTGTATTGCTACACCTGCAGCATATGAGTGATTTAAAATGGGATCATTTTCATCCAAAGATGCAATTAGATTGTTTGCGAGAGTAAGAAGTCTTTTTTTGTGCTTTTCCAATGAATTGCATAACTTTTTTGGATTATTACGTGTTTTATATATCACATTGAGTGTTAAATAATCATTCTCTTTCCAAAGATAACGTAAAATTTGTTCCATGTTCCTAGCAATGTCGGCTACGCCTGGAAAAACAAGTTCTTTCTCAAGAAGCAGAATTTCCGAGGGGGAAGTTTTAATGTTGTATTTTTTTATAGTTTCCACATCAGTTTCATCTACATAAAAACGGTGGATATCCGATTGTAACATGCTTACATTTTCCATTACGAACGCCATTGGGTTCAGATGAAGTACGACCTGAATAAATTTCTTTACGAGTGAGTTGTTTTGGCTGATAGCATGATTCCTCTGTCTATTTGCATTAGAAAATCCTTGGCATGGGGGTCCTCCAATGACAACATCAATTTTACCGAGTTTCACTTTTGCATCAGCGCCAAGGGCATCTGCAACGTCATTATAAACGGTAGTACCTTTGTGATTACGCATATAAGTTTTCTGTGCATTGGGATTGTTCTCAAAGGCTGCTTTTATGAAGAATCTGCCTGTTTGAATGAAACCATAGCTAAGTCCACCTGCACCGGCAAACAAATCTACAACGTTGTACTTTGATTTGGAGCTAGTACTCATAGCTTGAATCCCTCCCCTTGTAACCGTTCAAGTACAGCAAGCAGTCTTTTACATTGCATCGGGGTTGGCATTTTTTGAGGTATTTGACATGCAATTCGCATTGCAGTGTTTTCATCTGGCGTAATTATCTGCCTATTTAATGCAAAACTCAGAGCATTCTGCCATTGCTCCTGAGAAATTTCTATAATCTTAGTCATAATTTCTGCATCTGTTAGTATTCTCTGGTCAGCTTTAGCTTCTCTCTCAGCAGCTTTTCGTTCTTCCCGCCCGATAAGGTACATCTGAATTTCAGGTGATAATTTGTAATTGATACTTTGAACGCTTTTCCAGCACGCTTCTTGTTTGCACCACTGGGTAACGTTTTCAACTTTTCTTTCCGGGTCAGTCAGCTTATAATAAACAAGTTCGGATAACTCAGCCAGGGTATTAGATATAATATCTGGAATGTTTTGCCGTGTCCAAATATGCATCAAGTCCAAATCCATTCCCGGATACTGTTTTTGTATAAGCATATGAAAAAGAGCAATGGTATAAGTTACAATATTGGCACGGTAACCTTGTGAATACCATCGCTGCCGTGGCACCATCAGTTCACAGTACCTAAACATCAGGACTAATGCGACGCTCTCTTGAAAATACTTTTCGTTAAAAACAAGTCCATCATCAGATGCTTCCCACTCGTCACTAATTGTTTTTGCAAACTCGGCAAAATTTTTTTGCGCCGAAACTTACTAGGTGAGGCAAACCTTTCCAAGTGTTTCGAACTTTTGCTAAATCAGTTTTCGTAATGAGCTGATTCTTCGGATTTTGAAGCAGGAACTTCTTTTTCTCGCTTGCAGTCATTCGCATCTGTTTCTGCAGATATTGCCCGCGTGCCCGTTCGTAAAACCACTTTGTTTCGTGCTGAAGGCCGCCTACCGCTCTTGCGTACAAACGCTGAGAAAATCTCTCCATACGGACATGGAATGGATGTGTTGAAAAGAAATCGGCATCACTGACTTTGTTCTGGCTGTTAGATGAGCGTGAAATGTTCTGAACAAGTTCGGTTGCCTCCTCTTCAAGTGTTCTCTCAATTACCGTTAGCTTCATTTGCACAAATATAGCGCTAAGGTCAGCTTTATCACGGAACCTCGCGTTTGACAGCGACGCGGTGGTCTGACCGCCATTAATAATCTGAAAATCTTTTGCAGAGACAAGAAATTGTCCCTGTGGGGTGGATTCAATTTTAACATCCATTGCGGTAGCAGAAATCCCGTTGTTGTATGCGAAAAACCTTTCAGGGCATTGCAGAATAGTGGAACGTATTTTTTTATTAACTGCGACTTTTGTAGAAAGAAAAGAACGTACATTGCCTTCCAATAAACTACTTCCATATTTGTCATAAATATCTGCCAGTACCGTACCAGGGATAATGCATAGGTAGCTCTTAAAGTCTTTTGTAGAGGCTCCGCTTGCCTCCAAGCAAAGAATTCCATGCTCAGTATACTCTTTGAAATCAATCTCAATGATGTGCCGTCCCGTGTCTGAGCCGCAGACTTTGAATAAGCGTTCAATGTCCCATATCTGGCACTCAGATGGAATCCCATCAATATCAGCGGATTCAAGTTTGGTTATTGTGGAGCTAATGCTGGCTGTTGTAAATATCAAAAGCTGATATTTTCGGATTTCTCGGCGTTTTTCTCGCAATAAGTCCACTAAATCCGAGCAGGGTCTGCTCATCTCAACTTCACGATATAGGGTAGAGTTTAAAGCTTGGTCAACAAAATACCTGAGTCGTTCCTGCAATTGCCCCGCCTGTGTTTTTGCAAGAATCCGCTCGTTTTCAGAAGCATTGTAGTCTGCAATTACCAGGCTCATGGTTTTATCAAATTCATCATAAGCATATCCATCAACACGAATCTTCCGGTTGTGCTTTCCTATACCCTCAAAGTAAGCTGGGTTGAAGTCCATCAAAAATTCTGCTTCCTGCAGATATTGGGCAAAAGCCCTCACGAACGCTGCGCTGGAACCTTCACCGGTAGCTAATGCCTCGGCTTTAACTCCCTCTAAGAAATCTTTTCGGAATTCCTGTGCGTCCATATTAATCATCCTTTCAGCCAATCTGTTAATGAGGGCAGGCTTAATTTATACTGCAAAGATTCAATTTGTGTTGGAATATTTCGTCTTATAAGTCTTGGGAAGGTGGCATCCACTCGGTAACGTTGTGTACTGGAGCAGTAATACTTATGCTCAGAATACTCCTGTAAATCAATAAAACCGTATGAGCAAAGTTTTGAGTGAAATAAATCCAGCGCATCTGTAGCGTTGGCTAACTTGCTAGTTAGTTTCTGTACCGCATCGTTGAGGGACAATGCTCCACTCTTATCCGGGGCAGCTTTGTCAATACGCATTACCACAAGTTCACCTATACCGGCGCAGTCAAGCTGTTCAAGTGAAGATATAGTAACGCTCGTTGCAGAGGCGGCGACGCTTTTTACCTCATGCCAGCCATCTTCATATATAAAGTCTTGGTCAGCACCATCCGCACCTACCCAACCCTGTATTGCAATCAAAGCGGAATCGCTTTTTTGAATTCGTTCCTCTAAAAACAGGAGTTCACCAAGCAATCCTTTTTGGCTATTTTCGTCCATTATCCCGCTTTTTTGAGATTCCAGCAACCGGCTCCATTGCTTGTAGCGGCTGATGACCAGTGCCAGTGCTTCTTCTTCATTTGATGCCAACCGTGAGTTCTCAATAATATCAGAGCAAAATGTGGCAAAAACACTTTCTTGCTCATTACGCAGAAGCTCAAACGAAAGTGTCCAGCGGTTATCAGTTTCCCTTATGCGACGGGTTACCGCCATAGATTTTGAAGACTCGATTTTTTTAATATCTGTGTTACAAACAAGTAGCAGGGTTTTTTGATTTATTGACTGATAGCCGATATACCATTCAAGCGGGTGTTGGGTATCAATTTGTAAGAATCCGCCATCTTTATATTCGATACTGTTCCATTGCTTTTGGAGGATATCAGGTGATGTTTTCATTCGTCATTATCCTCCTCCGTATCATAGTAATTGCTTAGTTCAACCATATTAACTATATAACTAGCCGTTTCTTCAGATTGTCCATTAAACGGGAAGCCTGCACCTAATGCAAAAAGATAGTCCGGTACTTGACAACCCTCTTCGATTATTGTCCGCACCTTACCATTTTTATCTTTTGTTGTTCGGTCAACAGCTATAACGTGCAACATCAAAATGGGTGCACGTCC
>CAYUNV010000175.1:4469-7509 GCA_964446265.1 uncultured Negativicutes bacterium
ATTAGGTAAGCACTGTCGGGAACGTGAGATTTGTCGGGGTGTTCCCGCCTAAATTCTGCTTCAGCTTTCTCCCGTTGCTCTTTAGTTAACCCCAGCTTTGTTGCACCGCCGGCACCTACACGAACTTTAGTTCCGCTAATACTGATTTGTTCTTGTGTGGCAATAATAGTGCGTCTTTCTGGTTTCATCGGCAACTGTTTATTGCCGCAATACAATTCTGTATAGGTAGCATTTTCTGCGGAACCTTCGGCAATAACAACATCCCAAGAGTCTTTGCCCATTTTATCCCTAATGAAGTCTGCAAGTGCTTGTCCCTGAAACGAGAGATGCCACGGGTGGGTTTTGAAATCACGGAGAAGTTGCTCCACTTCATCTTTATTAACGCCTTTCCAATAATAGCGTGCATCCTCACGAGGACTCCACTGGCCAATGGTATCTAGCCGGCGGACAAAATCTTTAAATACAACCTCATTAGCTTTAAGAGATGCAGCATCGGCTTTTAGCCGTGGAGTTTCCAGCAATCGCCCAGAAACAGTGATAGGTCGTTTGACCATTGTTCCTGACCTCATCTTGTTTCTTGCTGTGACGATCAGAGAAGCGGGATCTTGACGAACTTTTAGTCCGAACTCCAACGGCGTGAGGTTGGCGTTTTTCATCCTTGCAATTTCAAGCTTGAGTTCTTCTGCTGCTGCCGTTATGTATCCGTACCAATCGATGGCGTCTACGCTTATCCAAATCTTGAAGAGATCCTCGTATCCGGGTCGATAACCAAACCAGCGCCCCATTTGCAATAATGTGTCGTACATTTGGGATTTTCGGTAAAAATAGCTGACGCATAAGCCCTCAAGGGTTAGCCCTCTAGACAAACTGTTACCGCCAACTGCAATAACACGAAGTCCATCATCGCGATGATTGAAATAATCAAGACTAGTAGAGCCACTATCTTTGTTGACTGCACGTACATCTATAGGTGCCACAGCTTTAAACAAATACTCCGAAAGGAACTTGTTCCACGGCATAGGATTGTTGGGTGTACCAGCTTTTCTGCTTAATGAATGCTTATCCCAGACAGCCTTTAGATAAGCAATACTTGGTATTTTACTGCTTTCTGTTTCAGGCAAACGAGAGTAGTTTTGTAGATCAGAACGCATCTGCAAAATCCACTCAGTCGCAAGATCACGGATTTGATTCTGAACATCTGTAAATCTGCTTACATGAATTAACATAGATCGATGAGTCTTGTAATCTCCGCGCACATCACGAATACCGTTAATAAGCAGGAAATATGCCATGGCTTCTTTCATACTCGGAGGCAACTCGTTGACCGGATGTCCTTTTTTATGATTGAACGGGAAGTAGGCATTCATTTCTTCTGGGTGTAATTCTTCAAGGGCATCCCTATAAGATGCTTCCGTGCCAAAAATACTCTCTGCCCCAATGTAGTTTGACGGTGGAGCCAGGGAATATATAAAATCACGCGGGAACAGATCATCTCCATACATATCATCAGTGGTTTCAGGATTGATGAAAATGTTCGCATATGGCGTTGCGGTAATTCCTAAATATGACGCTTGTCTAAATAACGACAAAAGTGTACGAATAGCTTCATTGATAGCCGTTGGATCTTCGTCCTCTTTATTGGTGTTGACGGAAGCATTATCGGCCTCATCGTCAATCAGGAGCATAGGCAAATCAATTTTTTGCCCATGTTGTATGTTGTTGTTGCGTAGCCACCGAATTAGGTTATTGAGGATACTCTTATTTTTCTTAACAACAAATAAGACAGGATCGCTAACACTAAGCAGTGACAAGTTGTTGCTTTTCAGCACGTTAATATCAAAATCTTTGACCACAGATGTAAAAGAAGCAATGCGTTTATTCGTTCCGTATCTCCCAACACCAACGGGTTCATTACTGATTTCCTTCTTAGTTGGATCGAGAAAGTATTCGCTCTTTCTTCCAGAAAACTCTGCGTCCAACCGTTCCTGTGTTTGCTGACGCAAATTTTCCATCATACCCGCAAGCACGATAATAACTCGATATCCCGTGTCTGCGGCTTTGTTGCAGATAGCTGTATAGTTTGCAGTTTTTCCTGATTGCACATCACCCAGTACAAGACCGCGCCGCTGAAAATCATTTTTTGATTTCGGATCACCCAAAAGGTCAACAATCTCATCAGATACACGACCTAGATTTCCAGTTACCCTTGGATTCCAATGTTTTATCTCCTCAAGATATTTTTTGTATCTATTCCAAAAGAAAAAGTCTAGTTCAGAACGCCGTGACGGGAGCCATGATTGATGTGGTTGTTTGACATCTTTTATTGCTATGCCAATATCCATGACAACAACTATATTAGCTTTTAGTCTTCGCTTCAAATCCTCAAACTCGTTATCTGTCACAGGGCAATACGATTCAAGTGACTGTCTGAGATCGTCGGCTATCCTGTCGAATTCAGCTTCATTGGGCGGAACTTCCTTAAATTGCGTATTTATGTATGAGGAAATCATGCCCTCTAATTGTTCTGCATTAGTTACAGCCAATAGAAAGCACCTCCTTTTCGTACTTTTCAATAATTTTAGGATAACTTACGAATGGATCTGATACGGATAGCCTTTCTAGCAATTCTTTTTTGGCTATGACTGAAGGCATCCGGTCAAGAAGCAATTTCAACATGTTTTCTACTTCATTCGACGTGAGTTCGCCTTCATTTTCAATTGGTTTTTCTGATGATAAATCTAAGTACAGCTGATTAAGCGGTATACTGTTTTCAATTGCCTTTAATAATGTTTCGACATTCCGCTTAATTTGAGGCGGTGCATCAGAAAACATTTCTACTAAAGGGTGGTCACGATTAATACCATAGAAAAATCCGCCTCGTTTTCCCTTAAATCGTTGCCAAATGTGAATCACAGAATCATTGGTTTCTTTTTTTCCTCTAAATGTCCACGTCTGCTTGCTAATCTCCGCCATTTTTTCAATTATTGATTCCAAGTTTTTCCTGACAATCTCTGGGGGATACGCTGTTGATTTTTTAATA
>CAYUNV010000176.1:0-7492 GCA_964446265.1 uncultured Negativicutes bacterium
AAGCCGCTGGTTGCACTTATGTACACCAGATAAAATTTTATACTTTCTGGTGTACCAACGGAAATACCGGGGAGGTAATGAAAGATGATGCGAGCTTTATGGACTGCCGGCACAGGAATGATGGCCCAGCAGGCTAATATCGATGTGGTTTCCAACAACTTGGCAAACGCGAATACAACAGGCTTTAAAAAGAACCGGAATGATTTTCAGGATCTGATGTACCAGGTGATGCGCCAGTCCGGCGCGGCGACCGGATCCGATACCCAGGTGCCGGCCGGCGTGCAGATTGGTCATGGAGTACGGCTGGTTTCCACTCAAAAAATGTTTACGGAAGGCAATTTGCAAGAGACCGGCAATCAACTGGACTGGGCTATCGAAGGCGATGGTTTTTTCCAAGTGACGATGGACGACGGGACGGTTGCTTATACCCGAGACGGATCCTTTAAGAAAGATTCACAGGGCCGGATTGTCACTTCCGACGGCTATCCGATCGAGCCGTCCATCACAATTCCGGAGAACGCGACCGCGATTACCCTTTCGGCTGACGGCAGAGTCAGTGCCACAATTCCGAACCAGACCGCGACCCAGGATCTCGGGCAAGTACAATTGGTCCGTTTCGTGAACCCCGCCGGCTTAAACAGCATCGGACGCAACCTGTATCAGGAAACGGAAGCTTCCGGAACACCGACGGTGGGTAATCCGGGGACGGACGGAGCCGGGACGCTTACAAGCGGCTATCTGGAAATGTCGAACGTGGAAATAGTCGAGGAAATGGTCAATATGATCGTTGCCCAACGGGCCTATGAATTGAATTCAAAAGCAATTACGACTGCCGATGATATGCTGAGTACGGCAGCCGGGCTGAAACGGTAATTAGCAATGAAGCGAATGATTCGCTGCCAAACGATACTTTTGGTTGCGGTATTTTTGTTATTAAATGCTAGAATTGGTTTTACGGCTGATGTTTCTATCCAAATCAATGCGCAGGCCACTGTTTGCGGCCCTCAGCTTGCCTTCGGCGAGATTGCCGATATCCAAGGCTCCGATGAAAACCGGGTTGCGGTTTTGCGTAATTTAAAGCTTGGACCGGCTCCTTTGCCGGGTAATCGATTGGTTTGGACGGACCAGATGCTGGCCAGCCGGCTCCTGGCCAGTGGTGTCGATTTATCGGGGATTGACTGGCAGACAGTGCCTGCTGTGACGATTGTCGCAGCATCGCAGCCGGTTGCGGCCGAACAACTGGCTGCCGCAGCAACAGCGGCAATCCGGCAGCGTCTTGGCCCGGTTGTCGACAGCGGTGATATCACCATTTATCCAGCCAAGGAAGTGGCTGATTTGCTGGTTTCGCCGGGACAGGTGGAATTGAGCGCCACATTGCCGCAAGGCGTACGTTATACTGCACCGACGACGGTTGTGGTGCGGGCTGTGGTACAAGACCATGCGCCGGTGACGGTCACATTGTCATACGATATCCGCTGGTTTCGCAACATCCTCATTGCGGCGCGCGATATTGGCGCGCATGAACTAATTACCGCAGATGCGGTTCGCCTGGAACGGCAGGAGGTTGGGCATCTGCCTGCTGGATATTTAACTGATCTGGCGGAGGCCGTAGGATCGGCGGTAAGGCGTCCTTTGACTCCCGGGACGGTGGTCATGAAAACCATGTTGGAAAAACCTTTGGTGGTACGGCAGGGGACAACGGTGGTTATTGTGGCGAAAACCGGTGTGTTAGAGGTAACCGCAATGGGCGAAGCCCTTCAGGATGGAAAAGGCGGCCAACTGATCCGGGTACGGAATTTACAGTCCCGCAAGATCATTCTTGCGCAAGTGTTGGATGAAGGCACGGTATTAGCGCCGTCTTACTATAAACCATAAACCCTATTTTTCGGATGAACGTGGAAGAAAGTGTAGGTGTTTTTTATGCGGATCACAGGTAAAGCGGCAAGTTGTTTGCTGATTTGCTTTGCAATTTATTTTTTTAGTGCGGTACAGGCGCCGGCAGCTGCCTCGGCAGAATCCCTCTGGAGTGACGCAACTGCTGCGAACAGCCTATATGCGGACCATAAGGCCCATGCCGTTGGCGATATCCTGACGATCGTGATTAGCGAGTCATCTTCGGCAACGCGGTCTGGAACGGCGAAAAATACGAAGGATGCCAGCACCAGCATGGATGCCGGGACCGGAATTTTTCACGGGATTGCTTCGGCCAGCGCCGGTTCGTCCGACAGTTTTAAAACATCCGGTTCGTTAGCCAATACCAATTCGGTGACTGGGAAAATTACCGTCCAGGTAACGGAGGTCCGCCCCAACGGCCTGTTAGCGGTTACCGGCACGCAAAGCATTAAGCAGAACGGCGAAGAACAGAAAATTACGGTTACCGGTCTTGTCCGGCCGGAAGATATTACACCGAATAATACGGTGATGTCGTATAATGTTGCCAATGCGCAGATGCGTGTGGATGGCAAAGGACCGATTTCCGGCAAACAGCGGCAGGGGCTCATTACCCAGATCTTCAACTTTCTGTTTTAATACAAAAAATAAGCTAAGTGTTTATTTAACTGGTCAAACTATGCATGTCGCCCGATGGCAACCATAAGCGGAGGTCAAGCGACAGAGTCGGAGCGGTGGTTCCATCGGGCGACGCGTATTATTAAAATAAGATTGACACCGGATTTTGGAGGAAGTATGCGCAGATTTATCATTTTAGCAACTACAGTCCTGTTTTTGTTGACCCAGATTGGGGCGGCGGTGGCAGCCCCGGGTGCGGTCAACACGCGGATTAAGGATATCGCGAAAGTGCAAGGCGTGCGGTCGAACCAACTGGTCGGTTATGGTTTGGTCGTTGGTCTGGCAGGGACCGGGGATTCGACGAAGAGTACGTTTACTATGCAATCGATAGCGAATATGATGAAAAGCTTTGGCGTGATCGTCAGCGCCAGTGCCCTGCAGGCGAAAAACGCTGCAGCCGTTATTGTTACGGCCCAATTACCGCCGTTTGTGAAGCCAGGCGATACCATCGATATCACGGTCTCTTCGATGGGCGACGCCAAGAGTCTGCAAGGAGGGACTCTTTTGCAAACCCCGTTAAAGGCCGGTAATGGCAATGTCTATGCCGTTGGTCAAGGTTCTGTCTCTACTGGTGGTTTTGCGGCCAAAAGCGGTGGTTCCAGCCAGCAGAAGAATTTTCTCACGGCCGGAAATATTCCGAATGGTGCGATCGTAGAACGCGAAGTAAGTACTACTTTTGCAGGCAGTGGCAATACCACGGTTACGTTGGTGCTTAATCAACCGGATTTTACAACCGCCAGCCGGATCAGTACGGCGGTTGATGGTCGTTTTGGTCCGGTTTCCCAATCACGCGATGCTGGATCGGTGACCGTTTCGATTCCTTCCGAGTATACCCGCGATGTGGTCAGTTTTATTGCGGCGATCGAAGAATTGCCGGTTACGCCGGACAACGCCGCTAAAGTGGTTATTAATGAACGAACCGGCACTATTGTCATAGGAGCCAATGTCACTATTGATGAAGTGGCGGTTGCCCAGGGCGGTCTCAATATCCGGATCAGCGCGGCGAAGGATGTTTCACAGCCGGGAGCTTTTTCCGGCGGCAAGACGGTGGTTACCGACAAAAGTACAGTGGACGTAACCGAGCAGAAAGCCAACTTGATTTTGTTGCCGCCTTCTGCCAGTGTTGGCGATGTTGTAGAGGCGTTAAACGCGGTTGGAGCTACGCCGCGTGATATTATGGCTATCCTGCAAGCGATGAAAGCTGCCGGTGCATTGCATGCTGAATTACAGATTATATAGGCAGATTTGCTTTAGAGTGCGTGAGGATGAACTAGCTAGGCAAAGAGGGAAGAAGGGAACGAAGTGGTAATTTCTGTAGTAGGGACAACGAAGTCGGGGATCACGATGAGTGGTTCGTCTACTGTCCGGCAGGACAGTGATTTTGCTGTACGGATGGATGAAGCAGTTGCCAAAGCGGGAACAGCCGAAAAGACGACGGGCCAAAAAACATTGACGCCTGAGGAAGATAAAAAAATGCGCGAGGCTTGCCAGGGAATGGAAGCCGTGTTTTTGAACCTGATGTTGAGTCAGATGCGGGCGACAGTGCCGAAATCGAGCTTGACGGGGTCTTCCAATCAAGAAGAGACAATGCAATCCATGCTTGATACAGAAATGACGAAAAATCTCGCCGCAACAGGCGGGATTGGTCTTGCCGATATGATATACCGGCAATTGTTGCAGGAAAAAAACGTACGTAATCCCAACCAGGTTATTCCGAAAGGCTAAATTGGCCTATCGCCATAGCCTGAAACCAGGCGCCGAAATAGGGTCTGGTTTTTTTCTAGTACACCAGAAAGTGTACAGTTTATCTGGTGTATATAAGTGCAACCAACGGCTTCCGCTGTCGCTAAAGCTCGGCGCAAGCCGGGTTTTCTAATTATTATATTGTATTTACGGGAGGAGAAAGGCTATGAAAATTATCCGTTATTCCGTAGGCCTTTTTTTGGTCTGCTGTTTAGTGCTGGGGCAAATTACTGTGGCAAACGCCGGACCAGATAACAACAAAATTCAGAAACTGCGGTTCAGCCAGACGGCGGAAAAAGTTCGCATCGTACTGGACACAACAGCGTATCCCGAATTTATGGCCCTGCGCTCGGACCATCCTTTGCAATTGGTGATTGATATGCCGAATACCGTAAATACAGGTGCGCCTGCCAAGACCATGTTTAATGATCCGCTCGTGGAAGATGTGACGATTACGGCAACCGAACCAAACCAGGTGCGTGTAACCGTAGATTTGAAAATGGCGGGGATGTATACTGTGCATGCCTTGAAGGGGCCAAACCGCTTATTTATTGATGTGATTAAAACCTATGAAAAGAAGGACCAGCAAACGATAGCGCCAGGAATAATCTATACCTCCTGGCAGCGGGGGCAGGGGCAAGGTCCGATCTGGGCCCACGTACTCGATGTGGATCCCCAGGCGGGCTTTGTTTTAAAACCGGTCTTATCCAACGATAAGATTGCCGCCGTAGAAACATTGCTGCCGATGGCTCAGCGGTATCAAGCCGTCGCGGCGGTAAACGCTTCTTATTTTGCCCCCAACGGAGAAATCATCGGTTTGCTCAAGTTAAACGGCCAAATTGTCAGTACGCCGGAATTGGCGAGGACGGCCTTAGGCCTTTTGCCGAATGGGGAAATGATGATTGACCAGGTGGCTTATCAGGGAACGCTGACGTTACCGGACGGACGGACTCATTTGATCAGTGGCGTCAACCGGGAACGAGGCGAAGATGAACTGGTTTTATACAATGCGTATTATGGCGAAAATACGGGGACGAATTTGTACGGAACGGAGTATGTCATACAGAATGATAAAATTACGGCGGTTACGAACGGACACACTGCGCTTTCCTCCACTGGCTATGTATTATCGGCGCACGGCCTTTCCGCCAAAAGCCTGTCGGGACTAAAGGCGGGTGACACGGTTAAAGTGACGCAAACCTTGGGGCCGGTTTGGGATAAAACAACGGCGGCGTTGGGCGCCGGTCCGATGTTGGTTAAAAACGGAGCCCCTTATGTCACGACCAAAATAGAGGAATTTGGGTCTGACGTTGCCGGCGGCCGGGCGCCGCGTACGGCGTTGGGGATCACGAAAAATGGCCATGTTTTATTCGTGGTGGTGGATGGGCGGCAACAGGACAGTATTGGGCTGACATTATTGGAAATGGCGTTTTTGATGCAGGAGCTAGGGGCTGACGCCGCAATCAACTTAGATGGCGGCGGTTCCAGCGAGATGGTGTTGCGTAACCGTATTGTCAATACTCCCTCGGATGGGCATGAACGGGCGCTGGGGGACGCTTTGCTTGTCCTGCCAACAAAGCTTGCCAATTAAGTAGAAAGATGTATAATTAAATTACACGGGGAGGTGTAATGTTATGTTCCGAAACAGAAAGATAATTTGGCTTACAGCAGCAATGATGGTAATAATGATCGTGGGGGCAGTGGCTGCCGGCGCATTAGTGGAACAAAGGGGCGTGTTGAACGGCAAGGTTTTAGCGACATGTCTGGTTACACCTGGAACCATGGTACATGAAGGTGATGTATTGGTCTGTGTGGATACGATTGCCGGGCCGGCTCCCGCTGCCCGAGCGACAGTAGACGGCAAAGTAGTGGAAGTCTTGGTAAAACCGGGAGATATGGTGAAAACAGGTGATGTTCTGGCAAGGATTGAGCCAACGCACAAATAGGAAGGGTGATTTCTTTGTCAATAATGGCTGGTTGTCGCCGGGTTGCATTGATTGCGGTGTTTTGTTTGCTTCCGGGTATGGTTGCAGCCGCTTCGCCGGAAATTTTGCCGGTGGATCAGGTTCTCACTGGGATGAAAGGAACGGCAAAAACGGTAGTTACCGGTACCCAGATTGAAGAATTTGGGGTAGAAGTATTGGGAGTTATGAAAGACAAAGGCCCTTCGGGCGATCTTATTTTAGTTCGCACGTATGGCGATGTAATTGACCGGACTGGCGGGATTGCGCAAGGCATGAGCGGCAGTCCGGTTTATATTGACGGCAAATTGGTCGGGGCGATCGCTTACGGCTGGTCGCTGACGGATCATCGGATTGGAATGGTAACGCCGATCGCTGATATGTTAAAGCTTTGGGATCTTCCGACCGAGAATAATTTGTTGATTGGCAGCGGGTCCGTTTCACTGCCGGATAGTGCTGTTCCGGTAGAAACGCCGCTGATGGCTTCCGGGTTTGGCGGACAAGCGCTGGAATTGCTGAAGAAAGAACTGCAGCCATACCATCTTGTTCCGTATGCGGTGGGCGAAGCGCCGGCAGGAATGGCGTTTACCGGCCTTTCACCCGGTAGTGCAGTGGGTGTGGAATTGGTGCGCGGCGACATCAGCTTGGGTGCCCTGGGAACGGTGACTTATACAGAGGGCGATAAAGTGCTGGCGTTTGGCCATCCGTTTTTGAAGAAAGGTGCCAGCAGTTATTTTATGACAAGTGCGTATATGTTTACAACGGTCAGCGGGTTGGAGAACTCCTTTAAGGTGGGCGCTGTCGGGCAGGCCATCGGGGTCATTCTGCAGGACCGCGGAGCCGGAGTAGCCGGACAGCTTGACCGGTATCCGAATATTATTCCGCTTAGGGTTACGGTAAACGATGAAAACTTGAACCGGAAGCGGGAATCGGCCGTACAGATTATTCGTGACGACCAGTTGGCGCCGGTATTGACTGCGGCTACTGTCTTTAGCTTGATGGAGAAAACCGCGGACCGGGTCGGATCGGGTACCGCCCAAGTCAGTTTTTCCATCCTGTCTCCGGATTTGCCCAATGGGCTGATGAAACGGGACAATTTGTTTTATAGCCCGGCCAATGTCGGCGAGTTGGCTATTTCCGAAATTCATGAAGCGATTGCCTTATTGACCGGCAACCAGTTTAAACCGGTTACGATCATGGATGTGCAAGTTTCTGTTGCG
>CAYUNV010000177.1:0-3691 GCA_964446265.1 uncultured Negativicutes bacterium
ATCGACTTTTCCGTTCGTATTAATTGTATTTTTATTAAGTATGTAAGATTTGCAACCGGCCTCCACGTATTTGTCATTAATTACCCCTATTGCACCCTTTTGTTTCGCAAAGTTCGCAACAAGAACATACCTTCTTTTTGCAAACGGCAGAATATTGGCGATAAAGTTGTATACTATTCTAAAATACCTGTTATTTTTATATAGTACAACACCCATAGCAATTATTATTGCAAGCAACAATAGAAGTTCCACCCAACCAATTTCGCCTGCAATAACTCCATTTATTAACAGCTTTATGACGTCCATCATATCTTATACCTCATCATTTAAGGATCCCCTTTTCCTTGAGATAACATCTAATTTGCACATAATCATCCTGGATGTTTTTCAATATCCCTGCGTTTATTAATTTTAATATCTGCGGGCCATGGCAATTTCTTAACTGCTTCCCACTTCCACATTCACATTCATGATGCCCGCGATATTGCTTAAACACAGCTTTATGCAACAAACATGCAGCCAAAACCTCATCATCCGTATTAAAGTACTCTTTATAAAAATCAAGCACACCCTTATACCCGTGTGGACGTTCCCCATAAGGAAGCTCACCAAATCTTTCAAGATAGCTATACCCGTACAAGTAGTGCAAAACGTATTCTCTTATAAAAAAAAGCAGTGATGGATTCGCCATGAATGCAAGCTTCATCTTCGTCTCAACTTCAAGGCACAAAATACCGCCTTGATTAGTATGGAAATCGGAAGGGATTCTACCTCCAGTTTCTCTTGTCACAGGTAATTCCTCAGGATATCCCGGAGGAATTGTTATCTGTATAAAATAAGTGTCATCAATTTCCTGGTCATTGTAACTCGCCATGAAGTGAAACGAACCTTCAATAATGGCGTTTTCTTTTTCATAGCGTAACATAAGCCCAGGATATTCTCTTATGAGTGCCTGAAATTGTTCTATCAATGGTTTTCTTCTATCCAAGCATTATTACCTCGCATACGGTTTGTTCGGGCTTGTAATGTTGACATTGGAAGGTCTAAAGGATGCATTATTTAAATTGGCTCTTTCTCTTGAATTTTTCTCAATTATACCTTCAACAAGTTTTTCTCCAAATCCACGCTTTATAGCACCAAGCTCGTAAGTATTTTTCTCTCCCAGATCTTCTTTAAGCCACTGAATCCAATTGAAAAACGCAATCGCTTTTTTGTTGTTATCCTCATGCCATCTGTCAGCAAAGTTCTCTTTTGGATTAACTGGATTTGATATAATCCATTCTTTTGTTGCCGAGTTACGTCTGATAACCCCGCTTGATTCTTGAAGCGGAATCTGAGCAGCATCTATAAGCTTGGCGTATGTATAGAGCTTATTGACGATAAAATTGAGCAATTCGTTAATATCAGATGTCAAGCAACCATTCTTTTCTACAATCTCAGCACATAATGTGGTAATGATGATTGATATTGGCGCAGCATCTTCAAACGCTGTACCAGAAAACCTGATGTCACGATGCCTTTTGAGTATTTGAATTACTCTTTGCAGTGGCGTTTTAATTAAATTTTCCGGGACTTCTTCAATTGATGCGAAATACTGTCGATTACTTTCAAATAATTGATTTCTTTGTTTTTTCATATCAATCAAATCATAGAAAGGCTTATTTATTCCAGAAAACCAGTCAGAATATCCCGCAGGATTGCTTGGCGTCCAGCTATATGCCATAGTTTTTTTATCTTTGTTCGTAGCTGCGATTGCCGAGTTAGCATATTCCATTGAAACTGCGTGGTCTTTGGTCAATCTTAGTATTTCTACATTCTCTTCCGGAACTGAAGGTAAAATATCAAGATGAAATCCCACACCGTTGACATCAGCATAATTAAGTGTCCAACAGCGCTTTCCTTCAGCATCTAATATCTTGCCATAATCTGTACTTTGTCTCAATAATTCACCAATAGATAGTTTCAGTTCTTTAGGATCGGCTGAACCTTTTTCATAAGCGACCTGGCAGACAAGGTCGATATCATAATCAGAATCTTCTCCACCTTTATAAGGACGAATTACCGTTCCTAGCCTAAATGAACCTTGCGGATAAATATCTGCGGGTACACCCTTACCAATGAGATATTTTGCTACGCCACCGTACCTGTCCGACGCCAATTTATGCATCGACGGAGGGATATCGAGTTGTTCTGCGATTTGGGATAATAAATAGTTTTTGTCCATAGATCTTCCTCTCTTTCGTTTTGTTGTTAGCACTCGTTATTGTTGAGTGCTAACTGCATTCTATTCTTAATTTCCTGACTTGTCAATATATGTTTATAGGATAAATGGAAAATTATAATCATCCTTGCCCATACTATATATTGGGGATTTGATTTGATTTATTTATTTTTTTATACAAAACAATCGGTTCGATAATCTAAATCCGGCATTCCGATGCTGTCGAACGTGTGTTCTAATTCAATTATATCACGTATGTTGATTTTGTGAAGAAATAAAAAAATATTATCAAGCTGAATGGGGTGTTTATCTATCTTGTCGTAAAATTGCGTTTTCTCATTTAATAGGGATACTAGCTGCAATAGAGATACTTCTGCATTTTCTTTTCTGCACTTTTAAGCAACATTCTGACGCTCTCATGACTGCAACGCATGTCTCTGCCAATTTCTCTTAAACATTTCTTTTTCGATCGCAGAAGGGCTGCTTGTTTTTCCTTCTCCGTTAACAAGTTGAAAAGATCATTTACTTTTATATCGGAGGAAGCTGTTTCAAGTTCTATAGCTGCCCCATTATCTTCAATTAGATATTCAATAGCTGAAATACTATAATATCCTTTTCTTTTTACTGCATCTTCCTTTTTAATAGCCTTGATATATTGATGCAGGATTACTCTATATACATAAGTGCTTAACTTGAGATTTTTGTTTTTTCGCTTGCTCCAATAATAAACTGCTGTGCAGTAAGCAATGCTCGCAAGCCCAGAATATTCGTCGCTTATGCCATACTTATTCATCGCGGCATACATCAAATTAATATTGTCCTCAGAGATTTTCTGTTCCTCTTTTGTTAGTTTAAAATCCATATTAATCGCCTTCCTATTCGCTTCGCTCATTTCCAAAAAATAAAAAATGGGGAAGAATACACTCCTGCACTCTCCCCCATAAAATATTGTTTAGAATTAGAAGATATCTGCTTTGTCTATCCACAAATTTCCGTCGTCCTTTACTTCGTAATAAATTCCAGCCGATTCCAACATCTTCAGAAATTTTTTGTACATGGTCTTACTCTCGCGCCTGTTATTTGAAAAATTTTTCTCTCCTAATGGTAGATTACTGTTCGCCAAAACAACCAGTGCCACCGAATACGCTCCATAAAACGGAACCCCGTGGACGTCCAAATATTCATACTTTTTTTCTCCGTCTTGAATGTACTTTTTACTTATCATTTTAATTTCCCTTTCTGTCTTCGCTATTTTCCGTTTCAATAATCCGGTTTTGAATATACTATAAATCCTCCTCGTTCCCGACTCTATAGGCGTTCCACCTAGCCCATGGGCGTCAGTCCTTCAGATTTTACCCTGGTAAAATTAAATCTTCTAGACTATCAGTTAGGACTTGATTTTCGTAGACTCCATCAAATCGGGATTATATCCTAAGCGCCATTAGGCGTCTCTTTAGGAGGTTGTGGAGA
>CAYUNV010000177.1:3701-4091 GCA_964446265.1 uncultured Negativicutes bacterium
AAACACAACTCCCCCGTTTTCATAAAAGAAGAAGATTTATATCAAACAGCATCGCTGTAGAAATCAGTGTCCTCGGATAACCGAATAATAAGTTTGGGTTGTTCCGAATATACTTTTGTAATTATCATCGTGCTGATCTGTTTATCATCATCATACGAAATCTGGTTCAAGCTATCAGCAATTGCTTTGATTAGATTATCCCCGTCGGGCTTGCCAGGTCGAATCTTACCCTGCAACATTGCTTCTCGCTTTGCCTTTGACGCACTTTTAGGAACGGGGAAATAAGCCAGAACTTCCAGTTTAAGATACGCTTCTCCGAAGTTTGGTCCTCCGCACTCCCGATAACGTCGAGCGATCATTTTTTCATAGTCTTGCGTCGTTTTTGGTGTA
>CAYUNV010000177.1:4101-7485 GCA_964446265.1 uncultured Negativicutes bacterium
GAATCGCGGTCTCGCCTTGCCCCGAATAACTTCTGTATATACCGTAAATTCAAACATTTCATGAAGTCTCGCTTTCGATTTATTTCCAATCTGTTTACACGTACCCTCCGGAACTCGGCCAGGGGAGCCGAGCCCCGATGGTACTACACATAGAAAGGAGATTTTGCAATAAGGTGATGTTCCTTCTTACAATTAAATCTTAACATCCGTAAAGCTCCGCTATTAACACGTCTTCGTTAAATCTTTCACAAGTGCTAATTTTCGTAGCATGGGCGCCGTCGAGATGTAAAAAGAATTCGCTTCTGAGTTTCAGTAGTGCGTTATAGCAGACCGGAGCATCCTTGGCATAAATATTCACGGCCGTCTTATCCGTCGTTACAAGGGAGAATATCGCGTCTCTCACGGCCTGATCCGGGCTTGTCCGTCGCAGAGCCGACTGGACGTCCTCTATTCTGTCCTGGAAAATTGCAAGTTCGAAAATTTCGTCAAGTGTCAGATTTTCTTCGCCTTTTTTCAGTAGCCTGGAAGCTCCGAGCTCCCAATCTTTGTATTGCAAACAGTAAAATTTTAGTTCCATTGCTCTGTATTTGCTCAGCTTTACGCTGTTCGTCTTAAATCTCATCTTCGTTTCCTCCGAGCGCTTATCCGCGCCTATCCCCGCTTAAATCCCGGACATTCCGCCACACAATAGCTTATATACTCCATGCCGTTCTGACATTTATGGTGCGTTTGGACTGCTTTCCACCCTGAGACAGTCTGTTTGAGATCCATCCACGAGCATCCGCCCTGGGTTGCTTTAATACAACCCCAACATATTGTTTCTTGACATCTATTCATTTTTGTTTCCTCCGATCTGTATTTGGTGTCTAATTTCGCCTACTGCGCTGTCGCGCTATAGTTTGTGTTACGGCTTCCGCATTCAAATTTCAACGTTTACTTTTCGGGTGTAACAGATGCTACAGAATTTTTATAGAGATTCCCGTTTTTAGGCATTTAGGCGGGGGGCTTGGGAGCGCCCCGTTTTCTCGGATAACACAATATGTAGTGGTCAGTGCCATCTACATGGTCGCTCATAGCTCCTCTAATTGCCTAAATTTTTGAAATCTAATATTTCTTTGTTACAATGTTACAATTTATATAAGAATGCTTGAGTTTCAACGTTTGCGGCGTAACAGAATTTTTCCACTCCTAAATGATACAGGGGTTTGGGGGAGAATCCCCCACCCAAACCAGTTAAACACGTTCCCAATACCGCTGTGTTCCGTGCTCTCCAAAACGCTTTGTATCGCTCGCTCTTCTCCATCCTGGCAGATAGTTCATGACGCGATTGATGTCCTTAGCCTCTAACGGATCAGGCTTCCCGTTTCCGCCTCCGTCCAGGTTGACGCACTCTGTGTAGATTTCCAGAACGCACACGTACTGTCTGACTTTTGTACAACTGATGTCCTGAAGGCGATTTCTTTGAAGGTATGACTTCTTTTCCTGCTTTGTCATCATATCCCATGTGTCAGGTAGCTTGCGGTCCAGATACTCCACGATTTCACCCTTCAGAAGAGGCTCCTGCTTGTAGCGGTCCTGGACAACCATGGCCAGCTCTTCTTCTTCCGGGGTTAGATGCCATTGCTCTCCGCTCTGGTAATAAACCATAGCCTCTGCCCAGATCTGATCCACTACTTCTTGATCCAGTTCTTTGGGAACGCTTTTTGTTACCCGACTTTTTACGCAGTCAAGGATCCAGAAACGCCTTCCGCCGGAAGGATCGGTGATTATGTCAGTTTTTGAGTTCGTGGTCCCGAAAAAGCTACACACTCTTGGTCGAGAGATTACATACTTCTGATAAGGCTCACGGAGATTGTCCACGGTTTTGGACATAAACGTTTTCATGGTGTTTGCCTCGGATCTTCTGAGTGCATCGAGCTCGTCAAATGAGACTATCCACCGCTGAATCTCCATAATGCTGTCCTTATCCCCCAGATTCTTTAGATCCTCTGTGTACCACTCCGGTTTCTTAGAAATCTTCCGCAAAAGTGAACTTTTGTACATCCCTTGCTCTCCGGTAAGGACGAGGCACTCATCGTGTTGGCAGCCGGCCCGCATTGCCCTGGCGACCGTGGCAATCATTTTGCGCCGTGTAACTATTTTGGTATATTCGGTGTCTTCTGCCCCCAAATAATCGATGAAAAGGTGCTCCAATCTCTTAACTCCGTCCCATTCCAAGAAGTTCAGATACTGTTGAACTGGGTGGTAGGAATTATCCCTGAAAATAACGTTTAACACGTCTGTTATGTCATCGCGACATTTGAGGTCATATTCGGTTCTGAGATATATCCGTAGATCGGATTCGTCAGCATCTTCCCACGAGCCAGACTTTTTCCGTCCCAGGAACCCTTCCGCATACTCGCGCTTCCCGGATAGCTCGTTGAACCGAAGACCGTGAAACTTGCCATCCTTTTCGAAGATCTTCAATAGATTCTCGGGAGTCGGCTTTATACTATTTTTTTCCGTGAGGTCTAGCTCTCCGATCCACTCTTTTCCGGCACCGTACTGCTCTGCGAGAATCAGCGTTCTCATTTCAGGAAGGCTTAGGATAAAGTCCTTGGTTGCCTCATATGAAGGCCGTCGATTTACAGGCGTATTTGGCTTGCAATCCTTGTCTTTCCAGGAGAATTTTACATCCCTCAGGAATTCAGCGGGTTCTGTGTATGTCGCTCCGTTCAGAGTCACCGTGTCTCCGAGAAACTCAAATCCCTCTGTTTTTTGGGGACTGCCGATCAATTCATCTACCATTCTCGGGGTATAATGTGCATTAAAAATCTCAATTACGTTAACTTTTTTCATAGGTTTTTCATCCTTTCTCACTACGTTCGAAGTTGCGCTGTGCACTCCTATCTGGTTTGTTGAAAAGACAAAGAAAAAGACGTGACCATGAGAAAAAATACCGGTCATCATACCGATACAAATTTTCATAACCACGTCCCATGATGGTGACGTCACAGCCCGAGTTTGGGCCTATTTTTTATTTAACTACACGTCTAATTCAGTTGTCAGGTTCGGTTTAAGTCTTAGAGATAAAACTCCTTTCTGTGATTTTATCAATAAAAATAGCGGTTCTAAAAACCTTAAATTTTTAAAACCGCCTTCTCTATACTTAAATATTAGCACTTCTGTTTTGCCACTGCAATAAACTTTTTTTTGTATTTTTTTGGTAATTGCATAAGCTTTTTTAAGTTAAAAAAGATGGAGAACTTTGCAGAGCTACGCAGAGCTACGCAGAGCTACGCAGAGCTACGCAGAGCTCTGCAAAAAAGTCCGAAATCGTTTGGTGAGCCAGAGAAATCGATTGGCCAAACGCCTTCCTTCCAGACACTATGTGTCTGGATATGG
>CAYUNV010000178.1:0-7299 GCA_964446265.1 uncultured Negativicutes bacterium
AAATCTGGTCAAGTTCCATGGTGTAGCAGGTACGCCCGGTCTGTTCGGCAGCGATCAGCGTGGAGCCGGAGCCGCCGAACAGATCCAGGACAATATCTCCGGTCCTGCTGGAATTGTTGATCGCCCGGGCGGGAATTCCCACCGGCTTCATCGTGGGATGGTCGGCGTTACGGCTGGGCTTTTCAAATCGCCAGACTGAAGTAGTGGCATCGTCATGCTTTTTTATCACTTCATAGCTTGGCACCCGGATGACGACCGTCTCCACGCCGCTGGCGAAGGTCAATGTGATGCCTTTGCCGTCCGGTGCCGCAGTAATGCCGGCGAAATGGTCGATAACCGTCGTTTGCCGGCGGTCACCGTTCCAAATGTGGGCGGCACCCGGTTTCCAGCCGTATAGAATAGGCTCGTGCTGCCAGTGATAATCCTGCCGGCCCATGACCATGGAACTTTTCACCCAGATAATACATTGCTTCAAAAGCCAACCTGCATCCAGCATCGCCTTGCGGAAGTTTAAGCCTTCCGTGTCGGCGTGGCAAACATAAATGGCGCCTCCCGGCGCCACTGCGTCAAGCATGTTTTTATATGACTTTAGGAGGAAGCTGTAAAAATCGGCATCCGCCATTTTATCGTTACGGATTTTTAGTTTCTCTTCCGTAGCTCCGGTGTAATCGACGTTATACGGTGGATCGGTAAATACCATCGCGGCCTGCTTGCCGTCCATAAGCCGCCGGACGTCTTCCGTCTTGGTAGCATCACCGCAGTAAAGGCGGTGTCGGCCGAGCAGCCAGATATCTCCCGGCTTAGTTTTCGGTATCTTGATCCTGGCCGCCTCTTCTTCCGGGTCAAAGTTATCCTCAGTCACTTGCTTTTTATTGTCCCTCGGCTCCCCGTCGTCCAAAGCAACACGCATCAGTTCCTCGATTTCCAGATCGTCATAGCCGGTAACCTCCAGATCCATGCCGGTCTCTTGAAGTTCGGCGAGCAAGTCCTGCAATTTCGGTATGTCCCAGTCGCCACCGGTCTTGTTGAGGGCAATATTCAAAGCCTTCTCCTGATCAGGCGGCAGGTCCACCAAGGATACCTCGACGGTTTTGTGCCCCATTTCCTGAAGAATCTTCAGCCGCTGGTGCCCGCCGACCACCACGTAGCCACGCTTATTGACGATGATGGGGTCGATATATCCGAAGGCAAGTATGGACTTTTTGAGTTTTTCGTAATCCTTGTCCCCCGGCTTAAGGTCAATACGCGGATTATATGGCGCGGGATTCAGTTTTTCGATTGGCAGCTTAACAATTTCCATTTCCGGCACCAGCTTCTTTCACCAAAGTTGAAAAGTATAATGCTTAAAACCACCTTGTTTTTCAACTTTTCAAGCCCAGCAACTCGCGATTTTACTAGATTTTTGAGTTACAAAAAGTTGAAAAGTTGAAAGATTTTTTCCAGTTTTTTGCGGAAAAATGGCGGGGCTCAGCGCACCCGCATTGGCCCCGCCCCTCTGGAAGGAACCGTCAAAGGTACAGGCCATCTGAGCGGTCACAAGAGAACTTATCCACAGCATTCACAATTTAGCATGGTATTTGCTGTGGATAATGTGGATAAGCCGGTTGTTGGTTGTATATAACAAACTGGTGAAGCTGCCGATAATGCGCAACTTCATCTTGGAATAAAAAAACTCCCGGCGCTCGTCCGAGAGTTGATTATATGTATTTCTTCACATTGTAAATTTTACCAGAGAAAAATCAGTTTGTCACTAGGCTAGCTACTGTCTTTTTTCTTACCGCTGACTGACCGTTGCCTGAACTCCAACCCTGAATATGAGGTAAATTTGTTTTTCTTTAAAACCCGAGTAACACCTATATTGTGCGGCTTATAGAAAAACTGGCGGCCAGATTCTGCATGCCAGTAAGAATATTTTGACAGCCTTATCAGCCTTATTCAACGGCTTTATTGTGGGGGGAGATATTTTGCTCCAGCTGTTCAATTAGCTTTCGAAGTTGCTTTCCATGTTCCTGAGCAGTTTTATCCGATGATATTGAAAGCTCGGAAGCTATTCCATAGATTTCGTTTATTATCGCTCTAATTTCGTCTTCTTTATCTGCCACGGCTATACCTCCTGCGGAATTGATAATGCAAATAAATATTCAATTGGATATTCAATGCAGGGAGAAAAAACTCCTTTAGGCTTTATATAGCTAACCTCCGTAGTGCAAACATCCCGGCAAGCTCGTCAATTCCTTTCTTCCTGTACTTGCTTAGCGTCTTCTCAGTGATGTATAGGTTCGCGCAAATTTCGCTCCAGCTTTTCTGTTCGATATAAATTCCATTTACTACGGCTTTCACCTTTCCTTCCAGTCTGTTAATACAGTACTCCAGCCGCATAAGCTCATATTCATTGGCGGCGATACACCGTTCCAGTTCCTGGCGCGACAAATTGTTCATGCGATCGGTGACCTCCCGGTACACCAGCGCTATGCTGCAGGTCTTGTCGGCAACACGGCCGGCATCCACCTTATCGCCAACAGGAGGAGTAAAGTTCATGGCATCAATAACTTCTTCCGGCTGCAGCTTGTCAAGGCAGCTTAATTCAAACTTCAATTGTTCGATGTCCTTGCGGATGACGTGATAATTTTTCAGCAGATATTCCACATATTCCCGGGTCTCCATCAGCCACCCACCTCCTGTCTCTAAGAAACATTTCGATTCTTGCCCTTACTTCCTCCAGCGAGTGGACAACCATGCCAATGCCGCCGGCCCGTTCAATGTCTCTGATCATAACTTCCTGCAGCTTGGTCAGCCTGTTCCCCGGTTGCTTGACTTCGATGGCGATAAAACACCCTTTTAAACAGCAGATAATATCCGGGATGCCGGCGGTGCCGTACATACCGCCGTGCTCTTTCCAGGCGAAGCAGCCATCCATTGTTCTTAAGTAACCCAGAATATCTTTTACAATTCTCTTCTCTGCCATGACCGAAGGTCCCGCAACATTTCTATGAGCTTCGTCCGGTATGCTGCCAGGCACTGCCGTTCCCGCCGGTACTCCTCCAAGCTTGTCCAGCCACTCTTCCCTTCCGGGTCGATAACCGGCCTTATTGAATAGCCATAAGTCATGTGTCTTTCAAGCTTTGCGCCGGCACCGCGAATATAAAACAGCCCCGCATACAGTTCCATATCAACCCGTTCCGCGGCGGCAAATAGCCAGAGCCACAAATCGCTGTCTTCAGGAGAAATATCCGCGCCCGGATCAATAATCACCTTTGATGCTAACTCCGCTACTGCAGGCTGCTCTATTTTTAGCTGCCTTAAGGCTTGCTCTTCAACACGCCGCAAAACCGTCAGCGGCGTTTCGTTCGGTTTGTTTTCCCGAGCTTTAGCCTCAGTTTGGTCTGTTCCAAACAGAGTTTGCTGTGCTGATAAAGCCATAGCCTCGCCTCTTTGTTATCCTTTTGGTTGGGCAGTTGGGCGTAACTGCCCAACTTTTTATACCCTGTCAAGCCCGTAATTGCGCGGCTTGCCCAACTCGCCCAACTCGCCCAACCAAAATTCAATAATGCATATATACCCTTATGCTGCCTGTATTACTTGTTGTCTGACCCTGTATATAAATATATATTTTTTAGTTGGGCAGTTGGGCTATATATTCTATAGCCCAGGATTTATCTCAGGTTTACCGCGCCCAACCTTCGCCCAACCGCCCAACTTCATGGGGTTTTTGCCCAACTTTTTTACACGTCCACTTCAAATTCTGCGACGTTTTTAAGTACAATCATTCTTGGACGACTGTTTTTCCAAAAGCATTTTATCGCGTAAGCTGTCTTGTTACTGCCGGCAGACTCGGTGATAATCCACTGCCTTTCCGCAAACTCTTTCAGCACCAGGCTTACGCTGAAACCAGCCTTTTTCAGGGCCTCTTTATAAACTTCCGGTACGATGCAGCACTCTCCGGTCGGCTTGTAGAAACCGTATTGCTGAGAAGTTGAGCCGTTATCCTTAAAATACTCGGAATTAGATGCTATCCAGGAAACAGTAAAATCCAGCGCCTTCTGCGCATAATCCGCTTCTTCCCGCGAGGTGGACGCGCTTTCTATGCAGGCTTTGATCATTTCGGTCATTTCAGCATTCGCCTGCTTTTCACTCAAGCCCCAAAACCACTGGCTGGCATAAAAATCGGCGACAGCGCACACGGCGAAATACGACAGGTGACTCTGGATAAGCTGCGGGTAAAACCTCTCCAATATTCCCAGCATATATCTATAGTCCTGTTCCAATACTTTCGGCTCGTTTTTTACCATGGCGATCACCCGCCGGATAAACTCCGGCCCGGCAAAGCCATGGTTTTCATTAGTCAATGTATGGATTTCCTGGGCGCAGCGCTCCTTTGGTATCGGCGCCCCATATAGCTCCAAAGCTCTAGTTCTGACGCCCGAATGGGAACCATCTCCCGCCAGAGATTCTTCACCTGTAGTTAATACAATCAGATTCCAGTTTCCTCGCGCCTGCACTCCTCCGGACTTTGCGCCCCTCACCTTTCCCTGCCCGCAGGCGACCGTATAGGTGAGCTTGTCCAAATACTCCTGCCGGTCACCTGCGAGTTGCCGCTCATCAACACCAACCGGTAAGCCGGACATAAATTCGCAAATTCGCTCCAACCCCACCATGGTCGTGTTAAACGACACCATGATGCTTTCGGGGTGCCCCCAGACCGACAGTGCCGCTTTCAGCGCAGCAGTCTTCCCGCCCCGACTTGCGCCCCAAACGTGGATGATAAAGTTACGGTGCCCGATCATGGTCAGCAGCGGCGACGCAAAGCTTCCCGCGAGCATCAATCGTGCAATGAGATTCTTACGGACGTGATGGTCTATGCCGATCTTCCAGGCGTCAAAGCTCCCGTTTTCACTAAAACCGTTAGCCAGTTTGACCATTGCCTTTTTCGAATCGATATCAAGCACAATGCCTTCGCTTACACCAGGCAGAAATTTGTCTTTACCGACCCACCCCAGCCTTGACACCGATTTTACAGTCGGCATAATCCCCATATTGGCCGCTTCCATGTCAAAAAGATAGCGGACCAAATCTTTGGCGTTCTCGCTCGAAACCGACAGCCCCGCGTCCGCCAGACCTGTTATTTTCGTCCGTTGGAACACCGTACTGCGCTCCGCGATAATGGTCCGCCACCCGTCACCACGCTTAAAGGCAAGTTCTATTTTCTCCGTCCCCTGGTCCACGTCGACAAGCTGCCTGGTAAGAATGACAGGAACAGGGCAAATCTTCCTTTCATTGCCTGCAGAATCGGAACCGAAGACCCCTTGCTCGGAATAGCGCCAATTGTCCGGTATGCGCGGCGTAAACGGCTGGCCGGCAACCATTTCTGCGTTTGCGGCGCCAACTGATTTAATATCAAGCTGCCCGGCTGCCCTGAGGGCTGATTCCCAATGCATCTCAAAAGAGTCTGCTTTTCGAATGTGCAGCTCGCTGGGATCTTTAAAACCGGAAAGCTGAACGAGGTACGCCTTGCCGGAAAAACCGCCGCCATTTAGCGAGGCGCAGACCTTTTTGACAAAAGTCTCACCGCCGTGATCAGGCTCCTTGAAGATATATACGTCCAAATCGTTCAGCGCCGGCACATATGCGCTCGAAAATGTGTCGGCGCCAGGCGCGCCCAGCGCCGGTATACCGTAGTGCCAAAGAGTATGGCAGTCGCTTTCCCCTTCCACTAGCACTATATAGTCTCTTTTGCGGAACTCATGGAGCCTCCAAAGCCCGTATGGTAAAACCTTGGAACCTTTTGCCCAGGAAAAGCGGCTACGCCCGTGCATGGAATGCCGATAGCGTTTTGCAGCCTCACGGCCGTTCTCGTCTTTATAAGGAATTAGAAGTTTGGTTTTCTCGTTTTGCAGGCCATACTCTTTGAGCTCCTCAATCGGCAGTTTTTTCGCGGCAGCATACTCTTCCAACGTTAATCCTTGCCTTTTCCGCTTTTTATCGTTCGAAGTTCCGGCCTCGTCAAGTAAGTATGCCTTGGCTTCATCTTTGCTCATTCCCTCGTGTTCCTGTAAAAAGGTCCAGGCGTTGCCGGATGCCGAACAGGCTTTACAGTCGTACTGCCCGGTATTTTTATTGATATATAGCGACGGTTGGCGGTCGTTATGGAACGGGCAAAGGCCGATCAATTCCTGTCCCTTGGCTTTAAGACCGGGAATAAATTTAGCGTAGAACCTCTCCCAGTCGATAAGCTTGTCTAGGCCGATTTGCATGAATAATCACATCTCCAATGGCTCACACCTGTCACTAAACCGGCGCACTTTGATGCCTTTAGCATCGGCTACCGCTGTTCCCGCCTCTCCCCCGCAAAAGTTAAACCGCATTCGTCGAAGGGAACAACATTTTTCCGGCCACTTCACCCTCAAAGCCTTACATAGGCTCATCGGCGTCAAAATCCACCACAACCCTGCGGCTGGTCTCCTTGAGCCTGCCGGCCAGCAACTTCATTCCCTCGCGCTCCGGCGCGTCCAGTTCGCGATCAACAGCAAAAACAGCCTGGCTGAAAACAATGCCGGTGGAATTAGTCGCCTTTTTTAGCGTGATGCGGGTGACCACGTCATACGAATGCCTGCCTCGGCCGACGATGCGTTTAGCAATATAATCAGTAAAAACTTTCACCGAACCGGTCGGTAGCGTGAGGAGCAGCGGAAACACCTCACCTTCTCGCAACAGGTATATGCGCCGCTTGTTTCGGCAGGCCTTGTTGCCATTTTCGCCGCTGCCAAACTGATTTAACGGACAACTGCGACAGTCGCCTCCCGGACTGCCTTGGCCTATTTTACCGTCAATACTGCCGCAATCGGGCGGGAAGTTACCGCCCGCGTACCGCTCGCGGTAATAGCTGTTTACGGCGTGATGGTATAGTATTACGCCGGTAATTTCCTTGACGCTGTCAGGCTGTTCCGGGTCTTCGCCGGGCACTTCGAATAGCAAACCGCCCCCGGCGGGAATTTTTACTCTGTCGAACCGGACATTTAGGCCTTCAAGCTCTTCATTCATCAGTTCATGGATCTCCGCATTCAATGCCGCCAGGTATCCTTTGCTCACCACAACCAGTTCTTTATTTCCCTGTTCTTGGTTTTTCATGTTCTCTTCCTCCAGTCTTCTAAGCTCTGCGAACGCCGATCGACGCTTTTTCGTAGAACTGAACCAGGCCTTCCAGCCATTCTGGCAATAGGCCTTCGTTTTGCTCGATCATTTCTTTTATGCTGGCGGCCAATGTCCGCGCATTGATGGTAAACAGATAGTCATAGCCTTTTG
>CAYUNV010000179.1:0-4817 GCA_964446265.1 uncultured Negativicutes bacterium
TGCCTATTGCAAATATTTGTTTGACAATCGCTATGGAACCGGCCAGTCTACATGGGACGGGATCATGCGGACTACCAATTTAACGGTTGCCGGTAAAACGGTTGTTGTTGCCGGTTATGGCTGGTGTGGTAAAGGGGTTGCGATGCGCGCCAAAGGGTTGGGAGCCAACGTAGTTGTTTCTGAAGTAGATCCGATTAAAGCCATAGAGGCGGTTTTTGACGGTTTCCGCGTTATGCCCATGAAGGATGCTGCGGCTTGCGGGGATATTTTCGTTACATTGACTGGATGTAAAGATGTATTGCGAAGAGAACATTTTGCGGTCATGAAATCGGGCGCCATTATGGCGAATGCCGGTCATTTTGATGTGGAGATCAATAAAATAGACTTAACAGACTTGGCTGTTTCTCACGCTACGGTCCGTAAAAATATTGAAGAATATTGTCTGCCGGATTCACGTAAAATTTATTTATTGGCGGAAGGCCGGTTAGTAAACTTAGCGGCGGGCGACGGCCACCCCACGGAAATTATGGATCTTTCTTTTGCCATGCAGGCCCTAGCTGTACTGCACATTCTTTCCCATAGCACTGAGTTGGATAATAAAGTGTATAATTTATCGGAAGAACTTAGCCTTCGTGTCGCTAGCCTCAAATTGAAAGCGCTGGGCGTAGAAATTGATAGTTTAACTGATGAACAAAAGGCATATTTGTACAATGCATAAGATAAATTTAGAGAAAGAAGTTTATGAAGCGAGACGCAATATACTGATCGCCGGCATAGACTTGCTTGACAAAGGGTTGGTTACCGGAACTTGGGGCAATATCAGTGTAAAAATACCAAATAGCAATTGGATTGCAGTGACTCCTTCCGGCCGTAACTATCGGACGATCCGGGAAGAGGATATTATCATCGTAGATCAGCTTGGAAAAACGATTAGCGGTGCGTTGAAGCCTTCTTCTGAATTACCTCTCCATTTGGCGGTTTATCAAGCCCGTGCTGATGTTCAAGCCATTGTCCATACGCATAGTATTTTTGCCAGCGCCTGCGCAGTGGCAAGAAAAGACATTCCGCCCATCATTGAAGATTTAGTCCAAATTGTCGGCGGCAGTGTTAACGTCGCTAGATATGGATTTCCCGGAACGGAAAGCTTGGCCGACTATGCTGTTGACGGCCTCGGAGACAAGCAAGCAGTTTTGCTTGCTAATCATGGCATGATTGGCTGTGCACCATCGTTGTCAGAAGCATTGATGGTTTGTGAATTAGTGGAGAAAGCCGCTTCGATCTACGTCTACGCACAACAATTAGGAGGGGCCCAAGAATTGGCGGAAGAAGATGTTCTTCAGATGCGCCAGTTTTACCTGGAACATTATCGCTTACGACAAGGAGAATGATCTATGACAAAAATATTAATAAAAAATCCGGAAGTTTTTGGATCAGACGGCATTGTTCGGCAGGCAGATATTGCCATTGACGGGGTAAAAATCGTTTATGTGGGTAACGTACCTTCGGAATGGAAGGCAGATCGTATAATTGAAGGAAATGGAAAATTTGCTATTCCAGGTTTCGTAAATACACACACCCATGCAGCAATGACTTTGTTTCGCAGTTATGCTGACGATATGTGCCTTATGGATTGGCTGGAAAATAAAATTTGGCCGGCGGAAGCCAATTTGACCGGAGATGACGTGTATTGGGGCACACAACTTGCCATTGCTGAAATGCTTCGTACAGGAACCACGACGTTTGCTGATATGTATTTTTTTATGGACGATGTGGCGCAGGCCGTGGAAGCTAGTGGGATCCGTGCCGTATTATCGCGTGGCTTGATCGGCGTCACACCGGACGGTGCGAAATCTCTGGCGGAAAATGAGGATTTTTTTCATAAATGGCATAACCAAGCGGACGGACGAATTACCGTAATGCTGGGACCGCATGCCCCTTACACCTGCCCACCTGAATATTTAACAAAAGTTGTAGATGTTGCCGTACGCCTTGGGGCAGAACTTCATATTCATCTGGCTGAAACAAAAAACGAAGTGGATGATTGTTTTCGCTTGCATGGCAAATCTCCTATCAAGTTGATGGAAGATTTGGGTGTGCTCCAATGTGGAGTGTTGGCGGCGCACTGTGTTCACGTTGATGCGGAGGATATCGAAATTATGCAAAAACATAATGTTCGTGTCGCCCATAATCCGGGAAGCAACATGAAATTGGCAAGCGGAGTCGCACCGGTTGTTTCATTATTGAACGCCGGAATTTGTGTTGGTTTAGGAACTGATGGCGCAGCCAGCAATAATAATTTAGATATGTTAGAAGAACTTCGGTTAACTACTTTACTACAGAAAGTACATACTATGAATCCGGAAGCTTTGCCGGCAAAGCAGGCTGTTTTATTGGGAACCGGCAATGGCGCTAAAGCGTTAGGTTTGGATAAAACTACCGGTGTTTTGGCGCCGGGGTATCATGCGGATATTACTTTGTTGGAGACACATGCTCCGCATTGGTTTCCCAAACATGACCGGATATCATTGTTAGCCTATGCGGCAAATGCCGGCGACGTGCATACGGTTATGGTTGACGGCCGTATTTTAGTGGATAACCATCAATTAACAACGATTGATGAAGAAAAAATGATGGCGGAAGTACAGGCCAGAGGAATGCGGCTTGTAGCGAAATTAAAATAATTATAGGTTATATTTTATATATGGATAAAAATTTATACTTTCTGAAAGACACAGAAAAATAGAAGAGGATTTCGCAAGTTTTATCTTGAATACTATTTTAAATACTAAAATTGGCAGGTAGAATGGGAGGAAAATTCATGCTACAGGAAGCTTCACGGATGGCTGGATTGTCATCTGCAATTTTTTCTGAAGTGGATGAAATGCGCAGAGCGGAAGTTGCAAAGGGGCATGACGTTATCACATTAAGTATTGGCAGTCCGGATATGTCGCCAGCTCCTCATATTATCAACGCTTTACGGGAAGCTTGCGCTTCACCGCAAAGCTATGGATATACTCTGTCGAAAGGGATACCGGCATTTTTACAGGCAATTGCCGATTGGTATAAAAGAAAATTTGCTGTAGATCTCGATCCTGAAACGGAAATTCATTCGTTGATGGGGTCGCAGGATGGATTGGCTCATATTAGTCTTTGCCTGGTGAATAAAGGAGATGTGGTGTTGGTTCCTGATCCCGGCTATCCGATTTTTAGCGCAGGGCCAGTCATTGCCGGAGCCGAACTGCATTACATGCCGTTGCTGGAAGAAAACGGATATTTACCTGATCTTGATGCCATCGATGAATCCGTATTAAAGAGAACCAAAATCATGATTTTAAATTATCCTAATAATCCAATCGCAGCAGTTGCACCCAGGGAGTTTTTTGTAAAAGTTGTCGCTTTGGCGAAGAAATATAATTTTTTAGTTTGTCAGGATTTTGCTTACAGTGAACTAGTTTTTGACGGTTATCGGCCGGATAGCTTTATGAGTATTCCTGGTGCGAAGGATATTGGCGTTGAATTCCATTCATTGTCGAAAACGTATAATATGGCCGGTTGCCGGTTAGGGTTTGTAGTTGGCAATGCGCAGGCTATTTCCTTATTGGGACGCTTAAAATCCAATTTTGATTATGGGGTGTTCTATCCGGTTCAAATGGCAGGTATTGCTGCGATAAACGGACCGCAGGACTGTGTCCTGCAGACGGCCGCAGCCTATCAGCGCCGTCGGGATATACTGGTTAACGGTTTTAATGCCATGGGGTGGTCAGTACCTCGTCCGCAGGCATCTATGTATATTTGGGCGCCAGTGCCTACAAAGCAATCTTCGATGGAATTTACGAAAGATTTACTATTTAATACGGCGATTGCAGTTGTGCCGGGCAGGGCTTTCGGCCAGTATGGCGATCATCATGTCAGAATTGCATTGGTACAGCCGGAAGAACGATTGGAAGAGGTTGTTTCGCGGGTAAAAAAATGGCTAGGAAATAAATAAATTAAAGGAAAAGGGGAGGAATTTATCATGCGAGTTTTAAATTTCTACTCATCAACGTATCATAGCCAGTTGGTTTGCCGAAGAAAGACCTGTACCATTCGTTTGGGCGATAAAACCTACAAGTATGCTGAAGGGGATATTGTATGGGTAACCGTCGGCAAACGGTTTGCGCAAAAGAAAAAAATTTATACGGCTGCAATCGATAGGGTATTGGTAAAACCGATTGCCCAGTTAACGGTCGATGATTTACAGGGTGAAAATCCGGATATCACGTCAGTGGATGAATTAGTACAGTTTTTGCAGTCGATTTACGGAAAAACCCTGACACCAGGCGACACGGTTACGGTAATATATTTCTCGGAAATTATTGAATAACTGAGGAAAATTACATATATTAAAATGCAGGAGTGATTATTCGAATGTCAGAATGTAAAAAAATCCCGGTTGGTATTTCAGCACGCCATATCCATGTAACCCGTGAAGATTTGGATACACTTTACGGAACTGGGCATCAATTAACTTTCAAGAAAGCATTATCACAACCAGGACAGTTTGCTTCAGAAGAAACAGTGGATTTGGTAACCGAAAAAGGAACCATGAAAAAAGTTCGGATCTTAGGACCGGAACGGAAAAGAACTCAGGTAGAAATTTCTCTCACGGATGCATTAAAACTTGGTATTCAGCCGCCAGTCCGTGATTCAGGAGACTTAGATAATACGGCGGGACTGACAATTGTTGGGCCGAATGGGTCTGTTCAATTAAAAGAAGGTGCTATTGCTGCCTGCCGACATATCCATATGTTGCCTGCTGATGCTGCGGAATATGGAGT
>CAYUNV010000179.1:4827-7255 GCA_964446265.1 uncultured Negativicutes bacterium
ATAAAGAAATAGTACAAGTCCGTTGTGATGGACCAAGGGGTTTGATTTTTGATAATGTGTTGATTCGTGTCAGCGATACTTCTAAATTGGAAATGCATGTTGACACGGATGAAAGTAACGCGGCAATGATGAATTCAAAAACAACCGTAGAAATTATAAAATAATATTGACTTTGTTTCGGTTGAAAAACTCTGCATTAATGTGCAGAGTTTTTTTATTTTTTTTATTTATGTTAGCAGGAATTTTATTTTGCTGTTCGAATATAATAACTATAAAATAAGAACGGCGTTCGGCAGTCGGAAACGAATAGGGTGATTTTTTGTCAACACAATCAACTTCTTCTTATATTATTGCATCAGTAGATCGAGCAATGCAATTACTGTTATTGTTAGGACGAGCTACGAAGGATATGGGTGTGACGGAAATCAGTAAATTATTAGGAGTGCAAAAAAGTACGGTTCATAGTTTGTTACAAACCTTGATGGCTAGAGATTTTGTTCAACAGAATGAAGCTGGCAGATATTCCCTGGGGGTTCAACTTATTGAACTTGGACATATTTGTTTGGAAAAACTGGATATTCGCGATGTTGCAAGACCTTCGATGTTAGAACTAGCCAACGAGACAAGTCAAATTGCAATCCTGGCTGTATTAGCGCATGATAAGCTCATTATCATTGAAAAAGTGGAACCGGAACGACCTTTTTTGATTATACCGAAATTTGATTTTAGTGTGGCTGTTCACAGCACTGCTGTTGGGAAAGTTTTAATGGCCAATGCATCTAATGAGATTATCGATAAAATTATGGATAACGGGTTAGAAAAATATACAGATTTTACGTTGACGGATCGAACAGAATTATTAAGGGAATTAGATGTTGTACGTAAACAAGGCTATGGAATAGGCTGTAATGAAACGATTAACGGTGTGACTTGTTTGGCAGCGCCCATATTTAATAATTCCCGGAAAGTAATAGCCGCTCTTTCGGTTTCTTGTCCAAGTTCGGTATTAACGGAAAGTGAACATTTAGAGATTATACAAATCTTAAAACATAAGGCGGGAATTATATCACAACGTCTCGGATGTCGCCAGTTGTGATGATTCTATAAGTTGGTTTTTTGTAATCACCAACAAAAAAAATAATAAAAAGGAGGAAACAAGAATGCCAAGACCCGAGTTCAGGGAAGAAAGGTGCAAAGGCTGCGGTTTGTGTACTGTTGTTTGTCCGAAGAAAATCGTGGAATTGTCCGACCGGTTCAATTTGAAAGGGTATCAGGTTGCAACCTGTATTGATGAATCAAAATGTATTGGTTGCGCTTTATGTGCCAAAACATGCCCGGATGTAGTAATTGAAGTCTATAAATAAGGGACGGGAGTGATGAATGTGGCAGAAAAGATTTTGATGAAAGGAAATGAGGCTCTCGGTGAAGCAGCTGTTATAGCTGGATGTC
Organism: uncultured Negativicutes bacterium; assembly: GCA_964446265.1. Classification (GTDB taxonomy): domain Bacteria; phylum Bacillota; class Negativicutes; order CTSoil-072; family CTSoil-072; genus CTSoil-072. The sequence goes on from CAYUNV010000179.1 coordinate 6,277, forward strand.
GTCATTATTTCGGCTATCCGATTACACCTCAATCCGAGTTAATTGAATATATGGCGAAACGGCTTCCCCAGGTTGGCGGTGTTTTTCTCCAGGGCGAAAGCGAAGTAGCATCAATTAATATGGTGTATGGCGCCGCTGGTGCGGGCGCAAGAGTTATGACTTCTTCTTCAAGCCCCGGATTCAGCTTAAAACAGGAAGGCGTTTCTTATATAGCCGGTGCTGAACTTCCCTGTGTTCTCGTAAATGTTCAACGTGGAGGTCCTGGACTTGGAAGTATTCAACCGGGACAAGCCGATTATTTTCAAGCGACGAAAGGCGGCGGGCACGGAGATTACCATAATATCGTTCTGGCGCCGAATTCTGTCCAAGAAACAGTTGACACGACTATTTTAGCATTTGATTTGGCAGACCAATACCGGAATCCGGTTGTCATACTGACTGACGGTGCAATCGGCCAAATGATGGAACCGGTTGAAATGCGGGAACCGGTTGCAAGTAACGTAGAAAAACCTTGGGCTACGACGGGTTTAAAAGGACGAACAGAAACCAATGTTGTTAACTCGCTGTTTTTACAACCAGATGTATGCGAAAAACATAATCAACATCTCCAAGCAAAATATGATTTGATCGCGAAAAATGAAGTTCGTTATGAAGCAATGCACCTTGAAGATGCTGAACTTGTCTTGGTCGCGTACGGGATTACTTCCAGAATTGCAATTTCTGCGATGGAAAAAGCCCGCAAAGAAGGTCTAAAAGTCGGGTTGTTACGTCCTATTACACTTTGGCCATTCCCTTATCAGCCGCTCGAAGAAGCTGCAGCTAAAGCGAAAGCCTTTTTGACAATCGAGATGAGCGCTGGTCAAATGGTTGAGGATGTCAGGCTGGCCGTAAATGGACATGCACCGGTAGACTTTTTTGGACGTACCGGCGGGGTTGTCCCGACACAGGAAGAAATATTCCTGAAAATCATGACGGTGTC
>CAYUNV010000180.1:0-7235 GCA_964446265.1 uncultured Negativicutes bacterium
ACTCGTTTCTGGTTCGCTTCATACGGTAAAAAGTCCCGGGTTCCATAGGGTATCTGCGGTACAAAATCATTTTTCTTCATCTGTCTCTATACTCCAATCTTATTCTGTTACATCATCTTCACATTCATTTTTGGCCTTCTTTAACCGTTCCAAAATTATTTTATAACCATCGGCCCCATAGTTCAAACAGCGTTTTACACGACTGATCGTCGCGGTGCTGGCGCCGGTCCGCTCTACAATTGTATCATAAATACAACCTTCATCAAGCATTCTGGCCACTTCCAGCCGTTGAACCAGCGATTTCAATTCGCCAACTGTGCAAATATCTTCAAAAAACTGATAACAGTCTTCTTTGGTTTCTAAAAGCAAAATCGCCTGAAACAGCTGATCGGTCAATGCGTCTTGCAGTTTCGGATTTACAGACATTATCATCGCTCCTCATGGCAGAGATTTATTATGATCTTGTATTCGCCTTACAACGCTATTTTCCTTCTGTATGTCTTTTATTCGTTAAATTATAAAAATATCCAACCTGTTCCTCGCAACTGCACTTTCTTGCGCATAGCAATAATGCTTTTTGCAGATACTTTTGTCTTCACCCGGAATATAAATATTTACCCTTTTGCTATTGACAGATATTTTGCAAAATGATATGATTTCAATAATTTGATATTAAGCGCTTTTTCATCAAGAGCCGGCTGAGGGACGGGCCCAATGACGCTGCGGCAACCATTCGCTTTTGCGAAACGGTGCCAATTCCTTCAGGAAATATTCCTGAAAGATGAAGAATGGTATATACCAGCCTCTTCATCGTATGAAGAGGCTTTTTAGTATCTATTATTGCACCCAGAAAATAATTGAATGATTGAAACAAGGAGTGTTTGACCATGAGTCTATCTTTTGCATCCGAAAAAGCAGCGCGATTTACCGAATCGGTTATTCGTGAAATGACACGAATCGCCGTTCAACACCAGGCAGTTAACCTTGCCCAAGGATTCCCTGATTTTCCCATTCCGGAAGATCTGAAACAAGCGGCAGTGCGCGCGATTACCGCTGATCATAACCAGTATGCAATTACGTGGGGCACCAAAGCGCTGCGGGAAGCCATCGCCTGGAAAAACAAACAAGTCTACGATATCGATATCGATCCGGAACGTCAAATTACCGTCTGCTGCGGCGCAACCGAGTGCATGGTTGCTTCCTTATTAGCTACAGTTAACCCCGGTGATGAAGTAATTATCTTTGAGCCCTTCTACGAAAATTATGGACCGGATGTGATCTTATGCGGCGCAACGCCGAAATATGTACGCCTGCATCCACCTGCATTCCGCTTCGATCCGCAAGAACTGGAAGCCGCCATGTCGGAAAAGACCCGGGCTATCGTGATAAATTCGCCGAACAACCCCACAGGAACCGTCTTCTCGCGGGAAGAACTGGAGTTTATCGCTCAACTATGCATAAAATATGATGTCCTGGCAATCACCGATGAGATTTACGAACATCTCATTTACGACGGAATTCGCCACGTACCCTTGGCAACCTTGCCGGGAATGGCAGATCGCACGCTGACTATCAACAGCATCTCGAAAACCTACAGCGCAACCGGTTGGCGGATTGGTTATGTCATTGCCTCACCAAAAATCATGCAGTCTGTCCGCAAGGTGCATGACTTTTTGACGGTTGGAGCAGCAGCTCCTCTGCAAGTTGCCGCTTCGGAAGCCTTACGGTTCAGTCTTGATTACTACCAGCATCTGGATGACTTCTATGCCCAGCGCCGCGACTATCTCTTAAACAGCCTGCAAGCAATCGGGTTTGATTGTGTTCGTCCTTCCGGAGCTTATTACATTATGGCCCGCTTCGATAAATTCAGCCTTGAGGATGATGTGGCCTTTGCCAAATATTTAACGGCAACAATCGGGGTAGCTGTTGTTCCGGGCTCCAGTTTTTATCGTGATGAAATACCGGACGGCCGCAACTACATCCGTTTTTGCTTCTGCAAACAGTTTGCTACATTAGAAGCAGCCGTTGAACGCCTGAAAAAATTGCAGCCCAGAAAATAATTCCGTGGCTGCCGGAAAGCCAATAAAATTTATAAAGGAGAAGTTATTTCTCTGATTATGAACAAACCGATACAGATTGCCATCCTACTGCTTGTATGCGTATTTGCCGCAGCCTTCACAGCCTGCAGCGCCAGCATAACAACAAAACCAAATAATGTGTTAAAAGTCGGGGTTCCAGCCGGACCGCAGGCAGAAATTATGAAGGTTGTAAAAACGGTGGCTGAGAAAGACGGGCTGACGGTTGTCATCGTGGAAATGAACGATTACGCCCAATTGAATGTTGCCCTCAGTCAAGGCGATATCGATCTGAACAGCTTTCAAAACCAGCCGTATTTGGATACCATTGTAAAGGACCGTAAGTATGAAATTATACCGATCGCCAAAACAGTAATTTCCCCGCTGGGTATCTATTCGCAAAAAATCAAAAACCTATCCGCGATTGCCCCCGGCTCCACCATTGTTATTCCTAACGATCCGACCAATGTCAGCCGCGCTCTTCTGTTACTGGAAAAAGCCGGTCTCTTGGTACTAGACCCACGGTCCGGCTCTAACGCTGCGATAACCAACATCATTCAGAATCCAAACGAACTGATGATCATCGAAATGGATATCGCTCAAATTCCCCGCTCGCTCACTGACGGCAGGCTCGCGGTTATGAACGCCCATTACGCTTCAACAGTCGGACTTTCGCCTGCTAAAGACGCTTTATTGTCAGAAGGCGTTGATTCACCCTATGTCAACGTAATTGCCGCCCGAAAAAAAGATGTAGAAAATCCGGCGATCCAAAAATTCTTGAACGCCTATCATTCCCAAGAAGTGAAACAATTCATCCAGAACCACTTTAAAGGCCTTATGTTGACAGCTTGGTAAAACCTAAGTTAGAAAACCCGGCTTGCGCCGAGCTAGTATAGCGACGGTGGAAGCCGCTGGTTGCACTTATGTACACCAGACAAAATTATATACTTTCTGGTGTACTAATATAAAGCAAAGAAAAAAGCGGAATTCGTTTTCCGCTTTTTTCTTTGCTTTATTCGTCCATAACAATTTACTTTGCCATTCTCTCTTTGGCGATTCCGTAAAAAAATACATCAGCAATTAAATGCGCTGTTGCTTCCAAATTTTCCTCCACAAAATTTTGGAAAACCATCGTTACGATGACACTAAAGAGAGCATAGGCCGATTTTTGCGCATCGCATTCTTTGATCACTCCAGCCTGAATACCTTCTTCCAACACCTTCTGAAGTATTTCAATCGTGGCACGGAATGAATTTTGGTGTTTTTCCCTTTGTTCCTGGCTCAGGGTTGAATATTGTTCGCTGCCAAAACCACGCATTTCATGCATTAATACCCGTAATAGCCCGCCATTGTCCAAATAAAACTGCAGAAACAAACGGATCATGATTTCCAGTTTGGTTAAAACAGGATCGTGCGACCGGGCCACTTCCTTCAGCGCGCTCTCAAACGGGGCGCTCTTTTCCTTGACCAGTGTGTAAAATAACTTTTCTTTATTCGTAAAATAATTATATACGGTTCCCTTTCCCGTGTCGGCCAAAGCAATAATTTCGTCCACGGTAGCTCGATGATACCCTTTGCGGGAAAAAATCACATAGGCGGCATCCAATATTTGCTGACGCTTAGTCCGGGAAACGTCATTCAAAGAAACGGCTTGCGTAGTCCTCATTTTCACCCTCCGGTATAACATTCCCTTATAATTATAAAAACTCCATCTTTTCCTGTCAATGTAAGCCTGTTTTGATCGTATTATAATTCAAATTCTTACAACTTTGACTAAAAATTTATAAAAACGTGTTTTTACAGGAAAAGTATCCAATCTAGTCTTGTAAGTAAAAGGAAAAACAACTATTATAAGAGGTGGATTAAAATTCTAGAAAAGGGAGGTAACTAAAATGAATCCGGTCAAAGTGATCCTAACTCTAATTCCGTTTATTTGGACAGTAGGGATGATTCCTTTTGTGAATCGGGTAAAACCCATCGTATGCGGCTTGCCATTCTTAGCGTTTTGGCTCATCGCCGGCATCTTTGTCGCTTTCATATGCATCAAGTGTCTGTACCATATAGACTCCAAAAACAACCACGATTCACAATGATACTGTGTGCGAAAGAGAAAGGGTGATGAAACATGAGCAGTGAAGCTATGGCTTTAGCAATTATTTTTGTTTTTGTTGTTGGAATTACGATTGTCGGTATGGTTCCCGGCATGAATAAAAAAATGAATTTAGAAGAATGGGCTGTTGGCGGCCGTAATTTTGGCAGATGGTTAAACTGGTTTATTCTGGCCGGTGAAATTTATACGGCTTTCGCCTTTTTGGGCGCCAGCGGCTGGGCCTACGCCCGTGGAGGCCCAACGTTTTATATTCTCGGTTATGGAGCGTTAGCCTACCTTGTCGGTTACTATATATTACCGGCCTTTGCCCCGTTAGGCCGGAAATACGGCTTAATGACTCAGCCTGACTTGGTCGAACATATTTACAAAAGCAAAACGTTAGGCATTCTTACCGCCGTCATCGGCGTCGCTTTCTTATTGCCGTACCTGCAATTGCAGTTAACCGGCCTGGGATTAATCATTGAAACTTGTTCGTATGGGCAAATCGGCCGGGTTCCCGCCATGCTGATGGCATTTACCATGGTTGCTGTTTTTGTGTATACCAGCGGCTTAAAAGGTGTTGCTACAACTGCTGTTATCAAAGACGTGGTCATGATTATTGCGGTTGTGTTCTTCGGCCTGTACTTGCCAATCCATTATTTTGGCAGTGTAGGCGGTATGTTTGAAGCAATTGAAGTGGCCAAACCTGGTTTTCTGGCCTTGCCGGGCGGCACGAAAGCGTTGGATGTGGGTTGGGTCATGTCCACGTTAATGCTGACCAGCTTAGGATTTTACATGTGGCCGCATTTCGCTGCCAATAGCTTCAGCGCAAAAAACGCGGAAGTTCTTCGCCACAATGCAGTATACCTTCCCTTGTATCAAATTTGCCTGCTGTTCCCGATGTTAATCGGCTTTGCCGCCCTGATGGTCATTGTTCCGGCCTTAAAAACTCCGGATATGGCCTTCATGATGATCGTACAACAAACCTTCCCCGGCTGGGCGTTGGGCTTGGTAGGCGGCGCCGGTGCGCTGGCCTGCATGATCCCAGCTGCAGACTTGCTGCTGTCTACTTCCATGTTGTTCTCGAGGAACGTATACGGACGCACGATCGGGCAGAATACCAGTATGGAATCCATGGGCAAAATCGCCCGCATTATGGTATTGGTTTTGACCTCGATTGCGTTAATTCTTGCCATTTATTTGCCCAACATGCTAGTTAACCTCCTATTGACGGGTTATTCTGGCGTTACGCAATTTTTCCCGATGTTGGTGTTGGGAATTTTTTGGAAGAAAGCAACCAAAATTGGCGCCTACTGCGGATTGCTGATTGGTGAAATTCTCGTGTTCAGCCTCGTTTTAGGTAAAATGGATCCCGTCCCCTTCTTGGGCCAGCATCTGAACGCCGGATTTGTCGCCTTAGTTATTAATATGGCTGTATTTGTGCTTGTCAGTTTAATGACTTCCCGTCCTGAAACGAAAAACAATTAATTTTTCGCTGTAAAAAGAGTCATAGGTCAAGCCTATGGCTCTTTTTTGCAGTCAATACAACGAAACAGCGCTAAGAAGGAGATCCGGAACGAAAACAGAACTTAGCTAACAGAAGAAATTATACGAGGAGGATGAATAATGCCCTTTATGAAACGATTTGGCCTTATATTCGCCTTTATGGTGTTATTTGCCGTCATTGCACTCCCAACTCCGGTCGGACTGACTGTCGCCGGACACCGGATGCTGGCAATTTTGGTCTTTTCCATTATTTTGTGGATGACGGAAGCTGTAACGTATCCGGTCAGCGCCGCCATCATTATCGCGCTTATGGCCTTTTTACTGGGGCTATCTCCTGACGTAGCCAATCCCAAAGTACTTCTGGGAACAACCAAAGGGCTTACCCTCGCACTGGGTGGATTCAGCAATACCGCTCTGGCTCTGGTAGGCGGAGCCCTATTCATTGCCGCCGCTATGATGAAAACCGGGCTGGACAAACGAATTGCCCTGTTTATCTTGTCCAAAATCGGCGCCAAAACCAACCGCGTCCTGGCCGGCGTAATTTTTGTCGGCTTTGTCCTCAGCTTTTTTGTTCCCAGCACTACCGCCCGTGTATCTTGCCTGGTTCCGATTGTAATCGGGATTATCGGCGCGTTCGGCGTGAACAGAAAAAGCCGGTTTGCCGCGGTTATGATGATTGCTACTGCCCAGGCGGACAGTATCTGGAACGTCGGTATCAAAACAGCCGCGGCCCAAAACATGATCGCGTTAGGGTTTATCGAAAAACAATTGGGTGTGACGATCACCTGGTTAAACTGGTTTATTGCTGCAGCTCCGTTTGCCTTGCTCATGTCCATAACCCTCTACTATGTCCTCCTCAAGCTCATGCCGCCGGAAACCAAAGAAATTGCCGGAGGCCATGAAGCAGTAATGCAATCTTTAGCAAAGCTAGGGCCAACCACAGCGGATGAAAAGAAATTGATGACAATTTCAGTAATTTTACTGTTTTTCTGGACAACAGAAAAAATCTTGCATCCCTTTGATACATCCTCCACGACGTTGGCTGCCATTGCCGTCATGCTGCTGCCGGGGATCGGCGTCATGAGTTGGAAAGACGCGCAGGAACGCATACCCTGGGGGACGTTGGTTCTGTTTGGCGTCGGCATCAGTTTAGGCTCGGCACTCTTGTCAACCAAAGCTGCTTCTTGGCTGGCCGGTGTCATTGTCGCCAGCTTTGGGCTGCAAACATTGCCGGCACTGCTGATTTTGGCGACCCTGGCCATGTTTCTTATCATCATCCATCTTGGCTTTGCCAGCGCCACTGCGTTGGCTGCCGCGATGATCCCAATTATTATTTCCGTACTGCAAAGCGTACAAACCCCGGGGATCAATATTGTCGGAATGACCATGATCCTGCAGTATGTAATCAGTTTCGGCTTCATTTTACCGGTAAACGCACCGCAAAATATGATTGCCTATGGAACGGATACCTTTGAAGTCAGAGACTTTATCAAAACCGGTATCCCGTTGACAATCATCGCTTATGTATTGATCCTTCTCTTGGGAGCTACCTATTGGAAATGGCT
>CAYUNV010000181.1:0-1836 GCA_964446265.1 uncultured Negativicutes bacterium
GGCTTGGGAAGCCGGTACTCTACCACTGAGCTACGCCCGCTCTTATATTGGACATGGGTGTATTACCCACGACATAGATTATACACTAGAAAATTCAGTAATGTCAATGCTTAGAAGGTATTTGTTCCCCGCTGCCAAAGGGACCTTCGTATAATGTTGACTTCTTCAATGGTGTGTGATACGGTAACTTTAATAGTGAGCTACATTTTTATACCTTTGGATTTAATGTTGTTGCTTTCAGTGTCGCAGCCAACTTTATTTTGCCAATGGTTAGAATGTGGCTTCATCTTTTTATACAATTGTGTTGGCTTCTAACCAAATTAACGCATAGTTAACGGATGTGATTATAGTGCGGTTAAGAAAAACAAATTTTGGGAGTTTGGAAACTATATGGATAAATTTATATGAAGGAAATGAATTTCTGACACCTTATTCCTCATTTCAATTTAATAAAATTTTTTATAAAACATATAGGTTTGGGTTGCACCGAGTGTTTTTAAAAGCTGCTTTTTATGAAGTTATTGATAACCATGAAAATACAATCATGATAATACCTTTGTTTGGTAATGATCAGAAATATTACATCTTTGGCGATCTTGCCGGTACGGGATACCTTGATTTTATATATAAAAGGGATTGTACATATGAAGACTTCGACAAGACTTTTAAATTATTAGGTTATGAACTCAAAGGAAGCAAACTGTTATTGCATAAAATTAACCAAAAAAGCAAGCTGAATGATTACGCGGCATCCAATACTGCCTTTAGAAGAAATGGCATGGTTGATGAAGATATTTGCGTAAATATTTCTTTTGACTCAGACTATGATGAATATTTTAAAGCGTTAAGCAAAAGTGTGCGGCAAAATATAAGAACAAATCGTAACCGTATGGAACGAGAAGGTTTAAACCATCGGGTCGATATAATAATGGATGAAGTAGTACCAAGCAAAGTAAGGGGTGAAATGATCAGGGTTTATAATCAGAGAATAGTAGAGAAATATGCCAGCTCAGAGGTAAGCATTTTCATAAAAGCAGTAAGAGCTTTAGCAGAAGCAGCAAGACGTTATGTAAATCCTATTACTATATCAACCGCCAATATGAGCGGAAATTTTAATTCGATATTGTATATTGATAATTCGCTCGTTGCCTTTTTGTCTGGCTATATTACCGATAATGGTACGACAGTAATCATACCCCGACATGCAATGGACAGTAAATATTCGAGGTATGGTCCAGGTGCGTTGCTGATAAGTGAAACTATTAAATGGTTAACTCAAAACACAACGATAAGAAATTTAGACTTATCAAGAGGCTCGGAAAAGTATAAGTATTCATTAGGCGGCAAGGAGCATTATAACTATTCCTATGAAATTGATCTATAAAAATGATAGAATCATGTTGTATGATCTTGTAACCGGTTGATAAATTGAACCGGAAGTCGGTGAATTAGCAAGTGAATAATAGGAGGCTGAAAAAATGGACAATGTGGGTATTTTCTTATTCAACGATGTTGAACTGCTGGATTTTGCCGGGCCGTATGAGGTTTTTTCCGTAACGTCGGATTTGAATGATCAAAGATTATTTCGAGTATTTACCATCTCTGATGACGGAGCAGCGATAAAATCGGTAAATGGGTTAACAGTCATTCCGGATTTTAATTTTTCCAATCATCCCTCGATTGACTTGTTTATTATTCCAGGCGGAATAGGGACCAGGGCGGAGGTCGCGAAACAACATGTCTTGGAGTGGTCAGGGGAAATTTCTGCTAAGGCAAAAGTGACGATGTCGGTCTGTTCCGGCGCTAGGATTCCTGCTAAATTGGGTCTGTTGGATC
>CAYUNV010000181.1:1846-6940 GCA_964446265.1 uncultured Negativicutes bacterium
TCTCTAAAAGAATTGGCTCCTGCCACGATCATCAAGCCGGACAAACGATTTGTGGATAACGGAAAAATTATGACTGCCGGCGGGATCTCGGCTGGAATTGATCTTTCCTTGCATATTGTCCAAAAAATGCATGGCGAAGCAGTTGTCAACAAAACGATACGTTACATGGAATATGGTGACTGGCGTTCGCTCTAGTTTTCGATAAGCTGCGGATGCACCTTTATTATTTCTGAGTAAAATAATACCGGCACGGATCTATAAGCATCCGGCCGGCACGTCATTGTCGCACTGACAAAAACAAATAAAAACAAATATAAATAAACTTGGTTGGTGTATTATTAAGTATACATTAAGAAAAGTGTAGTGACAAGAGGCTGTTCGTATTTCGACAAAAAAATTGCAGGATGGTTGCACCTGGAATAGAACGGGAAGCCTGCATTCTCCGCAAAGTATATTTGTTTGAGCGGGAAACCGAAGCAGCTAATCTGGGATGTAATCCTGCGCATGAACGGGGCGATAAGGACAGAGGAAACATAATATATTTTATGTATGTTGATTTATGTTGTGTTTTGTAATAGTATAAATTGTAACGAATTTATTTTTAACCTCTATTTTATCCGTTATTGCGGCCGATAGACGACAAATGTGGGGAGGAATATCCGATTAAAGCCAATCATGATATGCAAGAATTATATGTATCGCTGAAAGTTGATTCAAAACCGCTGATGGACCTGTCCTTTCAGCGTCAATTGCACGAAAGCCTTGCAGTTGCTGTTGATCTTGGTGTTTTTCGGCGCCTGCAAACCATGAAAACAGCGATTGAACTAGCTGATGAGATGGCATTGGATCCGGAGGTTACTTTTTATTTATTAAAAACGCTTGTCCATATTGGCTGTCTGGAAGAAGAGCAAGGCCGGTTCGTGAACACATCCTTGGCCTCTGCGTATTTAGTGGAAGACAGTTATTTATATCTGGGGCATGAATTTGGTTCAAAAGCTGAAAGAGATTCGTTTGGAAATCAATTATCGCAGAAACTACAGAGCGTTTGGACGGAAACGACGTCAGAGCCGGACTGGAATCAAGAACGGCTCCGGCAAATTGGCGTTTTTGGTTTGATGGGATCTGTTCAGGATACCGTAAGCTTATGCAATCTGGAGAAGGCGAACCGGCTGTTGGATTTAGGCGGTGGCCATGGATTTTTTAGTATTGCTTTTGCGCAAAAATATCCGGGCTTATCGGTAACATTGTTTGATTTGCCGCATATTGTTACCTTAGCGGGGCAGTTCATTCGACAGTTTGCGGTGGAGCAACAAGTGAAGTTGGCGGGTGGAAATTTTCTTACTGATGATATTGGCACTGGCTACGATGCGGTGTTGTGCTCCAACATTCTGCACAGCAGCAAGCGGGATATTGTGCTTGCTAAGGTCCGTCAAGCATTGAAGCCCTGCGGCCAGATTATTCTACGATGCCGCGTTGCCGATTGTGCAGATAATCTTGAAAATGCGGTTGCTAAACTTCGCTGGCGGTTGCATAGTGGCTGGGAATTGTACAGTACAGAGGAGTGGCGTGCATTTTTAACCGGACATGGCTTTCGGAATATCCGGGTGATTGGTATATCCGGAATTTATGCAACAATTCTGGCTGATAATTAGAAGATAACACAATAAAGCATGGTAGAAGGGTAAGGGGCGTTCTTGTTTAAAAGAACGCCCCTGTTGTTTGCGATAATTATTTGAAAATTTCATCAATATAAGTAAACAACAGTATTACATCCGTGTATAATAAGGTAAAAAGCGGATTTCCGATATACAGTATCATTACTTTTTATCTTGACGAATTGCCTATTTAGGTTTCCACCCCCTTTGCTGTTGCGGTATATTTCTCCCGCTCATTGTAGGCACAACCGGAAAATATTCTTGGTAAAAAAGGAGGAACCGAAATGATTGGCGGTTATAATGGCAAAATGTTGTTTGTCGATCTTTCTACTGGAACATTGCGAGAAAAAGATTTGACGGCTGAGATGGCGGAACATTTTCTGGGCGGCTATGGTATTGGTGTTAAGGTGCTTTATAATATGATGCCGCCCGGGATTGATCCGTTGGGACCGGACAGTATGCTTGGTTTTATTCCTGGGTTAGCCAATGGGACGGATGCGTTTTTTGGCGGCCGTTATACGGTCATCCATAAATCGCCAGTAACCGGAGGTTGGAATGACGCCAATTCAGGCGGTTTTTTCGGTGCGGAAATGAAAAAAACAGGCTTTGATGCTGTTTTCGTTTCCGGCATTGCGGAAAAACCGGTCTATCTTTGGATAAATAACGGGGAGGCGGAGATTAGAGATGCCTCTCAGTTGTGGGGGTTAGATCGAAAACAACGTGGAACCGGTTAAAAGAAGAAACCGGGGAACCGGGGATTCGCATGGCGGCAATTGGCCCTGCCGGTGAACGGGCTTCCTTGATCTCCTGCATCATCAACGAAGGGCATCGCGCCTCTGGCAGAGGTGGCAATGGGGCCGTGATGGGTTCTAAGAAACTAAAGGCTATTGCCATTCGTGGTACTGGAAAAGTACCGGTTTATGATATCCAAAAAATCTCGGACCTCAATAAAAAAATCAGTGCGTACATAAAAGACAACGGGATTGATTTGTCTTTTGGAACCTATGGTACAGGCATGGGAACGGCAGCCTCAGCTTTGAAAGGCGACTCGCCTGTGAAAAACTGGGGAGGCGCCGGGGGGATCGATTTCAGTGCGAATAGTGCGCAACGCCTTACTTCCATGGCAATGGATAGGTATAAAACAAAAAAATATCACTGTGCCAATTGTCCGCTAGGGTGCGGCGCAGAGTACCATATTCCGGACGGACGGTGGCCGCTGGAGCGAACGGAGCGTCCAGAGTATGAAACGTTGGCGGCTTTTGGTTCTGTTTTGCTGAATGATCAGGCGGATGTGATATTGAAGTGCAATGATATCTGCAACAACTATGGGTTGGATACGATTTCGGCCGGAATGACCATTGCCTGGGCGATGGAGTGTTATGCGGAAGGCCTGTTAAGCCGGAGAGAATTGGATGACATTGATTTAACGTGGGGTAGCGGGGAAGCCATTGTTGCATTATTGGAAAAAATGGCGAAGGGGCAAGGCTGTGGAGCTGTTTTGGCCAATGGTTCGCGTTATGCTGCCCGTACTTTTGGCAAAGGGGAAGAGTATTTGCAGACTGCGTCCGGCATCGAACTTCCTATGCACGACCCGCGTTTTGCGCCGGGGCTTGCCAGAACGTATCAATACGATCCCACGCCGGGACGCCATGTAAAAGGCGGCCTTGGTGCTATACAGATGTTTGGCGAGGCGGCGGATAAATACAATTTTGCCGGGACAGGAAAGCTGGATTTACGGCTAACGGCCAGTACGGAAGTGAGAAATAGCAGCGGCTTTTGCCTGTTTGGTTCGTTCGCTGCGCCGGAAGGGATTATTTATGAATTGATCGAAGCTATAACCGGAACGCATTTCGATCGGGAAGTAAGTTTTACTACCGGACTGCGTATTTTGAATTTGCGTCAGGCGTTCAATGTGCGGGAAGGTTTAAAGCCTGTTGATATGCCGATTTCGCAACGTGCACTTGGGCATCCGCCATTAATGGCCGGGCCGTTAACAGGCATTTCGGTAAATGCTGGCCTGCTGGCCCAAAACTTCTTTCAAGCGGCAGACTGGGATATTAAAACAGGAAAACCCTCGTTGGCAATATTGCAGAAACTTGGTCATCTGGAGGAAGTAATCACGGACTTGTACGGTGAACAATAAAGAAATTTACTTTGCTCGACAAAATTTGGCCACATTTAGGGGGTGAAGGACGGTGTATAGCCAAACACTCTGGGAAGCCTTTCAAAACAGGCACTTGTCACGCCGTCAATTTCTTAAGGCTTGCTGCATATTGACCAGTCTCCTGGGATTGCCTCCTGCTGCAGGATCGGAATTGATCGCTGCGGCCGAAAAACAACTTTTGCCTACTGTCATTTGGCTGCATGGCCATGAGTGCACCGGCTGTTCCGAGGCGTTTCTCCGCTCCGTAAAACCGTTGGTGGTGGATGTTATTTTGACGGCAATGAGCCCTGAATATGATGCTTTGTTGTCTGCTGCGTCTGGAATGTCGCTTGAAAATCACCGGAAAAAGATTGTGAGAGAGTTTTCTGGCGAGTATCTGGTGGTTGCAGAAGGAGCTGTTCCTTTGAATGACGAAGGATGCTCTTGTATGGTTGGTGGAATTCCGTATGTTACGGCATTAAAGACGGTTGCCAAACAAGCGGCGGCGATTATCGCTATCGGGTCTTGTGCGTCCTGGGGTGGAATTCAAGCCGCCCGCCCTAATCCGACGCAATCCGTGCCCATCCATCAAGTGATAACCGATAAACCGATTATCAAAATACCCGGCTGTCCGCCTATTCCGGAGATAATGGCTGGCGTTATTACACACTATGCTTTGTTTGGTCAATTGCCCACTGTTGACCGGCAAGGTCGGCCTACACGCTTTTTTGGCAATACGATTCATGATACGTGCTATCGTAAACCATTTTTTGAAGCGGGGCAGTTTGTGGAAACTTACGATGACGCAGGTGCAAAAGCCGGATGGTGTTTGTTTAAAATGGGCTGCCGCGGTCCGGAGACGTTTAATTCCTGCGCCGGGATGCGTTGGTGGCAAGGGCTTTCTTATCCGGTTCAAGCCGGATCGCCTTGTTTTGGCTGCAGCATGGATGGCTTTTGGGACTCGGATCCGTTTACTAAACCGCTGGCGGATCTGGAAGGATAATTTTTTCTCGTGTTAAAAATGAGAGGAGGGATGCGTTGTGTTTTTTATGCGAAAAATTAAGTTGGGATTTCTAGTGAGTTGTTTTATGGTGCTAGTCATGTCTGTTGTTCTGGCATCTGCGCCGGGAATAACAACGATTACATTCGATGTGGAACGAATCGGCGGAATTGCGAGTAACCAATACTCGGTTTGGATTGAAGACAGCAAGGGTAATTATGTTAAAACCCTTTCCGCCACGAGGTTTGCGGCGAATGGCGGGTTTATTAAGCGCCCTGCCACGCTGCCGGTTTGGG
>CAYUNV010000181.1:6950-7234 GCA_964446265.1 uncultured Negativicutes bacterium
GGGCCAATCGTACGCAGGCTGAAATTGATGCAGTTAGCACGGCAACCCCTGGAACTGGTACCGTAATGCTTCAGTGGGATGGGACAGACAGCCAAGGTCAAGTTGTTTCGCCGGGTGCCTATGTTTATAAAATTGAAGCCAATATTTTTTGGGACAAAAGAGTGCTATGGAGCGGAGTAATTTCTGTTGGACAAGGCGAAAATTCTTCTGTTGCGACGGCAGAATATATACCCGATAAAGAGACCGCTACGCAAAAGGGATTGTTCATCACAAATGTGAGGGCA
>CAYUNV010000182.1:0-7214 GCA_964446265.1 uncultured Negativicutes bacterium
CGTTGGAACTGCACTCGTACATCGGCATCGGCAGTCATTGGGATATGGACCGGCGTGACGGAGGTGTTTTTGTATTGCCGCCTTATGCCGGTGAAGAAGGCGGAGAGTGGTACAAAGGCACCGCAGATGCCATTTATCAAAACATCAATTTTTTGGAAATGTTTCAGCCGGACCATGTATTGGTATTGTCAGGTGACCATATTTATAAAATGGACTATTCCCTCATGCTGGAGTATCATTGTGAAAAAAAAGCGGCAGCAACGATCGGGGTTATCGAAGTGCCCTGGGAGGAAGCGAACCGCTTCGGCATCATGTCGACCGATAACAGCGGGCAGATTGTCGATTTTCAGGAAAAACCGGCGAATCCGCGCAATAATCAGGCTTCAATGGGGATTTATATTTTTGATTATGCGGTGTTGAAAGACTATTTGCAAAAAGACGCCAATGATTCTTCTACCAGCCACGATTTTGGCAAAGACATTATCCCGCGGATGGTGGCGGATCAGCAAAAACTCTACGCCTATCCGTTTGAAGGCTACTGGCGGGATGTGGGAACTGTGGAGAGCTATTGGCAGGCCAACATGGATCTTCTGGCCGAACATCCGGAATTGGACCTTTACGAAACCGGGTGGCGTATTTATTCGGAAAACCTGAACATGCCACCGCACTATATTGCCGAAGGCGCTTCCGTCCGCTGTTCGCTGGCCAGTGAAGGCAGCCAAATCTATGGCCGTGTTGATCACTCCGTGGTCTTTCCGGATGTGTACATCGCTGCCGGTGCCCAGGTGAAAGATTCGGTGATTTTAGCGCATGCCCGCATTGGTGAAGGGGCTGTGCTGGATCATGTCATTGTGGGCCCAAATACTTACATCCATGCCGGCACGGTGATTTGCGAGGAAGAGACCAATGTTGATGGCGAGATTCCATTGCAAAAACACTCCGGAATTACTTTAATTGGCGCCGATATGGTGATTGCCCCGACACAGTCAACTCCTAAGCAGAAGTAGTTTAACCGCAGCTTTAGCGAATTTGTAGATGGAGGCGAAGAGATTGAAGCGATTAATGGGCATTATAAATTTGCATAACAGTAAGGACATACTGTGGGAGTTGACGCGCGGCCGTCCGTTGGCAGCCGTGCCGTTTGCCGGACGCTATCGGCTGATTGATTTTGCGCTTTCCAATATGATCAATTCCGGAATTACGACGGTGGGGATGCTGATGCAGGGAAATTACCGCTCCCTGATGGACCATTTGCGTTCAGGAAAGGAATGGGATTTGGCGCGTAAGCGGGAAGGCTTGTTTTTGTTGCCGCCGATAGCGGGCATCCAAGCGGAAAATGGGCTTCCCAATGATTTGAGCGCGTTTCAATGCAACCTCGATTACCTGCAAAATAGCCGGCAAAGCCATGTGGTTCTTTCTGGTTGCAGCATGGTTGCCAATATTAATTTTTCCCAGGCATTCGACATTCACGAGGCGAAGGGTGCCGATATTTCGATTATTTATAAGGAAATGCCTGATATAGACCGGTATCCTTACTCCTCAATGATCGAAATGGATGAAGACGGGCGGGTTATCGATATGGAAATTAATCCAGTCCGCGCCCATTACCGCAATTTGTCATTAGAAATGTACATTATGAAAAAGAGTTTATTGGCAGAACTGATAGACAGCGCTTCTGCCCGCGGCGGCATTAATTTTTTGCGCGATGCCCTGATGAAAAATATTGCTTCTTTGAAAGTATATGGGATTCGTTATAAGGGATACCTGGCGCATTTGATGTCGATCCGCAGCTATTACCGTCATAGCATGGAGCTCTTACAGCCATCGGTTTGGCGGGAATTGTTTTTTTCCAATGGCTTGATCTATACAAAGATCAAGGATGAGGCACCGACGAAATATAACTATAGTGCAAAAACCAGTAATTCGCTGGTTGCCAGCGGCTGTGTTTTAGAGGGAACTGTTGAAAACAGCATTATTTTTCGCGGCGTAAAAATTCATAAAGGCGCTGTCGTGCGAAATAGCATCATTATGCAAAACAATGAGATTTGCTCAGGTGCGACACTCGAAAATATGATTTGCGATAAAGATGTTCGGATTTCGGCCGGAAAATGTTTGATTGCTGAACCGCATTACCCAATGGTAATTTCCAAGGGAAGTTTATTGTAACAACTTGATTCCATGAGGATGCGATTGGCAGGCGATATCTGCTTGTACTGTCCGGTTTGTGAGAAAGAGGGAGGCCGCAATGGAACAAGAATGGTTGGTGCATGATTCGCATTTATTGGAATATCGTCGCCCGTTTGGGCCAATTGCCTGCAGTTCATTGCTTTGCCTGCGGTTAACCGTGCATAACAGCAGAAAAATGGATTCCGTGGTTGTCCGTCTATGGCAGGAAGAAAGCGGCGAAACAATAATCACCATGGTTGCAGCCGAAGGGGCGAACGGTGACTGGCTTGATTATCGGGCCGAGCTTATTGCACGGACGACCCCCGGTTTGATGTGGTATTATTTTATTTTGCAGGAAGGGAAAAAGACCTGGTACTATGGCACGAAGCCGGATGGGATGGGTGGAGTTGGATCTCTGGGCAATGTAACGCCGCTTGCCTATCAAATTACGGTGTACCCCGCCGGATTAGCGACACCAACCTGGTTCAAAGACGCTGTAATTTATCAAATTTTTGTCGACCGGTTTTTCAATGGCCGTGAAGATGGAACGATTTTGCAGCCAAAATCGGAAATTTTATTGCATCCGCATTGGGAGGATACACCGGTATACGCCAAAGACCCGGCGACCGGCCAGGTTTTGGCGTATGACTTTTTTGGCGGCAATTTAAGCGGGGTGCTGAAAAAACTGCCGTATTTGGCCGAATTAGGTGTGGATGCGATTTATTTTAATCCGCTCTTTGAATCTTCGAGCAACCATAAATATGATACGGCTGACTATAAAACGGTCGATGGCATGTATGGTGACAATGATCTGTTTTATGAATTATGCTGCCGGGCGGCGGAACAGGGAATTTCCATCATTTTGGACGGTGTATTCAGCCATACCGGCAGTGACAGCATCTATTTCAACAAAAACGGCCGTTATCCCGGTCTGGGCGCTTATCAATCCAAGCAGTCGCCATACTATAACTGGTATTTATTCAGTGATTATCCAAACCGGTATGAAGCTTGGTGGGGCATTGACACAATGCCGAATGTGAATGAACTGGATCCGGGATACTTACAATACGTGATTGAAGGGCCGGATAGTGTTTTACAACATTGGAGCAAAAATGGGGTCCGCGGGTGGCGGCTGGACGTCGCGGATGAACTTCCGGAAGAGTTTATTCGGATGTTTCGCCGTGCATTAAAGGAAATGGATGCGGACAATGTTTTGATTGGCGAAGTGTGGGAAGATGCATCAAGAAAAGTGAGCTACGGAAAATTACGCGGCTATTTTCACGGTGATGAATTGGATTCGGTCATGAACTATCCTTGGCGGCAGATTTTGCTGGAGTTTCTTGCGGGGAAAAGTGATGCCAAACTAGCGGCCCGGGCGTTGTTAAGTCAGTACGAAAATTATCCGGCGGCCCATTTTTTTTCGAGTTTTAATCTTTCCGGCAGCCATGATGTGCCAAGGATCTTGACTTTATTGGGGCAAGCTCCGCCGGAACATAGTTTATCGCTCGCTGAACGAGGCCGTTATAGGCTGGATGAACAAAAGCGTAAACTGGCGGTAAAACGTCTGCGGTTATTTGCATTGTGGCAAATGACCTTTCCTGGAGCGCCTTGCATTTACTATGGCGATGAGGCCGGATTAGAAGGGTATAGCGACCCGTTGAACCGCCGTGCTTATCCGTGGGGGCGGGAAGAGGCGAGCGTAGTAGCCTGGTACAAAAAATTAATCGCTGTCCGGCATGCTTACCCAGTGCTTTGCACCGGTGAGTGGGAGGTTGCCTGGGCGGAAGGCGATGTAATCGGTTACCGGCGCTGGATTCGTTCAGGGCGGGATGCGTTGGGTCAGCCTAGGCCGGACAATATGGCGCTGATCCTGATTAACAGGGGCGAGCGGACTGTCATGGTGGATTTAGCGGCGAAAAATTGGGGATTTACGCATTTTGTCAGTGTATTGGAACAATCCCAGGCGGTACAGGTTCATGGCGGCCGTTTGAAGGTCGAAGTAGCACCTTTATCCGGCAAGCTGTATGTAGCTGAACCGGACCGGCGGGCCAGGGAACGACGGGCAGGCATCCTGCTTCATCTGACTTCCTTGCCCGGACCGCATGGATCCGGAGACCTCGGTGCTTGCGCGTACCGATTTATTGATTTCTTGGTTTTGGCGGGGCAACAATGTTGGCAAATATTGCCATTTAACCCGCGCGGCGATGGAGATTCCCCTTACCAAAGCTGCTCGGCGTTTGCCGGCGATCCGCTGTTGATTGCCCTGAACCCGTTAATCGAAGAAGGCTGGCTGACAGGACAGGAAGTGCGGGAAGCCGTTGATAAGACGGGTTTCAGCTCCGTGGAGCGGCTGGTAACCACACAAGTGCGGCAATTGAAAGAACCCTTATTCCGGCGGGCTTTTGCCCGGTTTTCGGCCGCAGGCCCTCAAAATGGGTTGCAAGCCTTTTTGGCAGAAAATAAAGGTTGGCTGGAAGACTATGCCTTATTTGTGGTGTGTAGCGAAAAATTTGGTACGGAAGACTGGACCGAATGGGAAACATCAGTTAAGCAGCGCGATCCGGATGTTTTGAACCGTTATCGCGAAGAATACCGGGAAGAAATTGCGTACCAAGTTTTCTTGCAGTACCTGTTTGACCGGCAGTGGTCAGCTTTGAAACGGTATGCTGCGGCAAGCGGCGTTGAAATCATTGGCGATTTGCCGATTTTTGTCGCGCAATATAGTTCGGATGTATGGGCCAATCAAAACTTGTTCCAATTGGATGAATGGGGGAACCCGGCAGTCGTTGCCGGCGTCCCACCAGATTACTTTAGTGCGACCGGCCAGCGTTGGGGCAATCCTTTGTATGATTGGGAAGCAATGCGTGCCGATAATTACCAGTGGTGGCAAGAACGGTTCCGCTATTTGCTGCAAAAAGTGGACATCATCCGCGTCGATCATTTTCGCGGTTTCGCTTCGTTCTGGGAAATTAATGCAAAAGAAGAAACCGCCGTTCGGGGCCGATGGGTTACGGGGCCCGGCGAAGACTTTTTCCAGGCCATGCTGGCTGCTTGTGGCGATTTGCCGATCATCGTGGAAGATTTAGGTCATATTACGCCGGATGTACCTGCGTTAAAAGACCGGTTTGGTTTTCCGGGAATGCAAGTATTGCAATTTTCGTTTGTTCCCAATGGCAGTGGGAATTGTCGTCCGGTGCGGATAACCGAACATAGTGTTGTGTATACGGGAACGCATGACAATGACACAACGGCCGGCTGGTTTGCGCAATTAGGGCAGGCCGATCCGGAACTGCAGCAGTGTATTGGCCGTTACTTGGGCGTTATAGAAGAAATTAGTCCGCAAATCGCCTGCCGATTGTTGATGGAACACGCCTATCAAAGCAGGGCCAGGCTGGTGATCGTTCCCTTGCAAGATGTGTTGGGCTTAGGCAGCGAGGCCCGTATGAATATTCCGGGTACGGCAACCGGAAATTGGCAGTGGCGGTGCCGGGCCAGCGATCTATCGCCGGCGGTAGCCTTGACATTAGCACCGCTCATTGCCGCCAGTCGCCGGCACAAGACGGATTGAGGCAATGAAAGATAAACGGCAAAAGAGAGGGAGCAGAACAGATGGGCTGCGAAACCCTCTCTTTTACTCTTTGTAAAAAATCTTGCGTTCATTGGAAATAGTGTGTCAAAATAGGAGTATGTCTAGTTTTTGTAGATCCGGTCGAGACCATCGGTCCCAATCGTTGGCCGGCCGGCTTTGTATACTTTGTCAGTCGAGACTATTGCAGGAGAACGTCAATGAAAAAAAACAATAAGCATAAGGCCGCTGTTACGTTGGGTTTGGTAACAGCCGGCTATTTTGTCTGTTACCCTTTTCAATCTACGTTTACCGGTGCTTTATTGACGGGTACGTTTGGCGCTGCCATGATTGGCGGTTTGGCCGACTGGTTTGCTGTATCCGCTTTATTTCGCCGCCCACTGGGCATTTCGTTCCGTACTGCAGTAATTCCGCGCAATCGGGAACGAATTTTTGCCTCGATTATTGATATGGTACAGAACCAGCTTCTGACAACGGAAAATATTGGCCGCACACTGGACCGGTTTGATGTGGCAGACTTGTTGCTGCGGTATTGGGAGGAGCACGGCGGGCGCAAGGACATTCAGGCCATACTGGCACGAATTGCCGATGATCTCTTGCAAGAGCTGGATACGGAACGCTTAGCGCATATTTTGGATCAACTGATCCGGCGCGGAGCCAGGCAAATTGAAGCGGCGCCGTTGGTTACGGAAGCGCTGGAATGGACGATGCGCAACGGATACGATAAACAGCTGGCCAAGCTGGTCATTGCGGAACTGGGTAATCTGGTGAAAAAAGAGCAGTTTCGGAGAATTCTGGCCAATTTGTTTGTACAAGCGCGGGCGGTGTACGAGCGTGATCTGCTGCGCCGCCGCTTGGCCAATCGCCTTATGGAGTATTTATTGGATCTTTCCCCGGACCGCATGGCGGCATTGGCGCAGGAAAAGATAGTTGCTTTGCTGGATGACTATGAAAGTTACCATATGGTACAGGAACGTTTGCATAATTGGATCCAGGTAGTTTTGCACCGGTTGGCTGCAGAGCCGGTTTTTCGGCAGAGGATGGAAGATTGGAAAAATGAGCAGGTCAGCAAGCGGTTGCATCTTGCAAAACCGCTTGCCGGACTGATTGGTAGGGTTAAAGTCCTTGGCCGGGAGCGCCTGGCAGAGGGTGGATCCTGGCATTCGCTGCTGGTCCAGCAGTCGGACCAGGCTATGTTTGGACTGGCGGCAGATGAAGATAAAAGAGCAAAAATAAGCCGGTTTGCCAAAACCGCGTTCCTGGATTTTGTCGTGGTGCATCATGAAGAGATTGGTGTAATTGTCCGCGACCGTCTGGAACAATTTACGGACAGGGCGTTGGCTGATTTTATCGAAAGCCGCGTGGGGAATGATTTGCAGATGATTCGCATCAATGGTTCGGTGGTCGGCGGCTTGGTCGGGATGATTTTATTCCTGCTAAGTTATTTGGCTGGCAGCATTTA
>CAYUNV010000183.1:0-4437 GCA_964446265.1 uncultured Negativicutes bacterium
TTCTAATATTTTATTTCTTGGCAAGCGGACAAATAAACAGGAATCGAAAATCCTTTGTCTAAATGCTGTTTTATAGATGTATTGACAGGAGTAAAAATTTTTGTGGGTTACGGTTGGTAACAACCGGTCCATACAAGTGGGATGTGGGCTATGATCAGTCAAATACCGGGTGAAATTCGTTTGGTAATGGAAACGTTGGTGCAAGAAGGCTATTTAGCCTTTTTAGTGGGCGGAGCGGTTCGTGATTTGCTGGGAAATCGTCCGATTAGTGATTATGATATTTCGACGGACGCCTGGCCGGAGGAAGTGATCCGTGTGGCCGGGCAAGCCGGTTGGCGAGTTATTGATCAACTAGGTCAAAATTTTGGCGTAGTTCTTGTTGTGGTGGCGGGCAGGCCGATCGAAGTGGCCACGTTCCGCGGTGAGCTGTACGGCGAGGACAGCCATCGGCCGACGGAAGTTTGGTATTCCCATGAAGTGGTCAGCGACCTTGCCAGGCGGGACTTCACCATCAATGCGATGGCGATGGATCATTCCGGCGAGGTGATAGATCCGTTTGGCGGGCGGCAGGATTTGGCGGCCGGCCTGATCCGGGCGGTCGGAGACGCCCATGTGCGTTTCCGCGAAGATGCGCTGCGGATGTTTCGCGCCTGCCGGTTTGCGGCCCAGCTTGGTTTTCAGATTGACGAGACGACTTTGCAGGCTATCCCCGGGCAGCTGGACCGGGTTGCCGGACTGTCCTTGGAGCGCGTGCGGGATGAACTGGAAAAAACATTGCTGGCCGAATATTGTGATCAAGGGTTGGATGCCATGCTGCGTACCGGGCTTTTGAACGCCCAGTGCCGGACACGGGCGCGGGGTGAATACCGCCAGTTATCCATTTTGCCGGAGTTGCAGCACCTTGCCGATTTGCCGCAGGAACGCAAATACCATCGGATGGATGCCTGGCGGCATACCTTGGCAGCGGTGCAAGCCGCCAAGCCGGACCGGATTATCCGTTGGGCGGCATTGTTGCATGATGTCGGCAAAGGTCTGCCGGGTGTACGCGGCCAGGATGAAGCTGGGTCTGTATTTGATCATGGGCACGAAGAAGCGGGAGCGCAACTAGCGAAAGATATTGTCCGCCGGTTGCAACTGCCGCCGGATCTTCAAGAGAGAGTTGTTTGGCTGGTATCCAGGCATATGCGATTTTATTTTTGTTTGTACCGGAACCCCTTGGCGGCGAAACATTGGCTGCGGCAAGAAATTCAATCCAAATCATTCCGAAACTGCCGGTCGCTGTTGGAGGCGTTTCAACAATTGACGGAAGTATGCACGGCAGATTGTTTGGCGTCTGGATCCGCCGAGCAGGCAGGACAGAGTGCAGCGAGAATTAGGGATTTTGGCGCTTATTTGCAAACCCTGATTTATGGCATGCCGGTGCATACTACCGATATTGCGTATGATCCACCAGAACTGCTTGCGATTTTAGGCAGCCCGCAAATGATGGGACCGTTCCTTAAGATTATGCTGCATCGGATTCAGGATGGCGAACTTGTCAACGAGAGACAAGAAATCTATGCGGCAGCGAAAAAATGGATTGCCAGACGACAGCTAAAAAATGAACTGGAATAGTTAGGCGCGCACCTCTACTGTATTATCGTAAAAGGTGCTGCCGTTGGCTTTATCGGTCAAATGTGGCGAAACTAGCGCGTTCACTGTTCGGCCGTTAATCGAATGGCTGAGTCCCCAGACCCCTTCGGCGACAACGACGCCGGGGGGGACTTTTGTTGTGACCGCTAATTGAAACCCAACTTCACCCAAGTCGTTATAGGCAATTACGGTTTGCCGGTCGTGTAACTTCCGGTCGGCCGCATCCTGCGGGTTCATCAGCAAAGCCATTTCCCCTCTGTGGGATAGAAGGTCTGCTCTTTCCAGAAATGACGAGTTCAGGCCATATACACTGGGGGCAGTCATCAGACAGAGCGGTTGTCTTCCCCCGTACGGCGGAAAATAGTCTGGCAGCGGGGCTGTTTCCAGCGGGTTTTCTATTTCGATTTTGCCGGAAGGCGTTTTAAATGTTGTTTTATAGTTGTCCGGCAACGGCAGTTCGACCAATTCACCGTGCAGGAGCCGCTCTTTTGCCGTGCTATCCAGCCAGCCGGCTGAGTTTGCGATCAACCCGTCAATCGTTTCATCGGCACTGCGGGTAAAAAACGGATCTTGCAGGCCCATTTTTTGGGCGAGGAGCTGGAATACATCCCAGTTGGAGCGGGCTTGGCCGACCGGGGCGATGACCGGCTTTGCCCGACGGAGGCAATAATGTCCGTAAGCAGAATAGAGGTCGCTGTGTTCCAGCGAAGACGTGGCCGGCAAGATGACGTCGGCGTAACGGGCCGTATCGGTGAGGAAGCGTTCGTGAACCACGGTGAACAGGTCTTCCCGCTCCAATCCCTTCAAGATCCGGTTTTGATCCGGACAAACTGCTGCCGGGTTGCTATGGTAAACATACAGGCTTTGCAACGGCGGCTGGCTTTCCGTTAAGGCCGTTCCCAATTGATTGATATTGATGACGCGGGTTGGTTTGGTGATGAAATCTTCGCGGGTAATTTGGCCCATTGCCAAGGCACTGCCGGCAGAGATCCCGGCTGTCGCGCCGCCGCCGGGTTTTGTCCAGGCGCCGGTCAAGGCCGGCAGGCAAAGAATAGTCCGCACCGTCATTGCGCCATTGCCATAACGGGATAAACCGCTGCCAATGCTGATAAAGGAGGCTTTGGCCCGGCCGTAGGCTAATGCCATTGTTTCAATCGTTGCCGGCGGCAGACCGGTAATTTTGGCCGCGCTTTCCGCTGTCCAGCGCGGCAGGATTTCACGCTGCAAATTGTCGTACCCTTGGACTCGTTGGACTAAAAATTCCTTATCCAGCAGTTCTTGTTTTGCCAATATATGCATCATCCCCAAGGCTAATGCCGCATCGCTGCCGGGGCGGACCAGGAAGATTTGATCGGCAATGGCCGCGGTGGGGGTCTCATACGTATCGATCAACCAGACAACCGCGCCGTTTTTTTTGGCCTCCTGGACATACTGTAAAAAATGAATGTTCGTCGCGGCTGCGTTACTGCCCCATAGGATGATCAGGTCGCTTGATTTGACTTCTTGCGGGTGTGGTGCTAAAGTAGAACCCATAATTGCTTTCCAACCGTAACCCTTGGCAGGGGAACAGATCGTCCGTTCCAGCCGGGATGCGCCGAGACGGTAAAAAAATGAATGGCCGGCATTGCGCTGCAGGAGTCCCATGGTCCCGGCGTAAGAACAGGGGAGAATGGCTTCCGGACCGTATTCGGCGATGATGGATTGCCAGCGGGCTGCGATATGATCGGTGGCTTCTTCCCAGGAAACCGGTGTAAAATGATTTGCTCCTTTCGGGCCGGACCGCAGAAGCGGAGTCGTCAGCCGCTCCGGCGAATGAACGGTGCGTTCATAATGGTTCATTTTGGCGCACAATGTTCCGTTGGTAAATGGGTGGCAGGGATCGCCCTGGACTGCGGTTGCCAGTCGGCCGTCCGTGGTGATTAACAGCCCGCAGGTATCAGGACAATCATAGGGGCAGATGGAAGAGCAGGTTGCCATGGTTGCAGCCTCCTTAAAATTTTTTATGAAAATCTTGGGTCTCTGCTTCCATTATAGCAGAGGCAGGTTCTTTTTCGGTATGTAAATCAATTTGTGAGGCGAATTACTGTGTTTATAGTGAACAAAGGGAAAAAAATAGTTCTGATTGCCGTGCTTTTTTGTTTGGGCATGTTTGCGCCGTTTGCCGCCAGTGACGGGAATTGCGGCTCGGTCGCTGCTGCGAAACTGTTGCGGCCGCAAATTACTTCTGCGGCTTCCTCGTTGACGCGGGTAACTGTAAAACCGATGCTGCGCTGGGCAATTGTTCCCGGTGCGGTTAGTTATGAGGTGGAATTTTTAAGCGGTCTGCCAGAAAATCCCCGCGGGGCGGATGCGTCGGCCAAGCGGTTGTTTTCGGCTGCCAGTTATACGAACGGCTATAATGCGGATCTTACCGCATTTGGCGGAAAAAAAATATATTGGCGCGTGCGGGCGTTAGATTATGACCGGAATCCGATCGGCGTCTATTCGGAAACCGCTGCGGTTTATGTGGATTCTGCCCTTGCAATGCAATTAAAGCCGGTTATCAATACGGTGTTCAATGCCGATGGACTTCCCACTCCCTTGTACCCGGCATATGCCTGGATTGGTGTAAATGGCGCTGTAAAGCATGAAGTGGAGCTTACCCGCCAGTTGCCGGAAAATCCGAATGGAACGGAACCGTCCCGCTACCGGATTTGGGCCAAGCAGGTCGACAGCTCGTTTGATTGTTACGATGATCTGCCCCGAATTGATCCGGGTACTTATTATTGGCGGGTACGGGCTTTGGACGAAAACGGGGATCCTCTG
>CAYUNV010000183.1:4447-7182 GCA_964446265.1 uncultured Negativicutes bacterium
TATATTCGGATGTCGGCAAGTTTGTTGTAGATTGGAAAAAAGGCGCCTATGCCGCTACGTTTGGCGACAGCATAACCCATGGCGGAGGAGGAGTATCCTATCCGCCTTGCAATTGGGATTACAGTTACCAGACGTTTTTACGGTGCAGGCCTGTAAACCTTGGCCGCAGCGGGGATACGTCGGAGACCATGCTGGCCCGGTTTGATGCGGATGTTTTGCCGTTTCATCCCCGCTATTTATTGATCCTGGGCGGCAGCAACAGCTTGCGGGGCGGGACGCCGCCGGAACAGGTCATTGCGGAATTGGCGGAGATTCGCGATAAATGTATTGCCAATAAGATCCGGCCAATTTTTTTAACACTGCCGCCGATCAATCCGGATTCCATCCAGAAAGTATTTGGCGAACCAACAGTGGACAACTGGCGGGAAGCGTTCGATACAGTCAACGAATTTATCCGCCAGCAACCGTATTATATTGATATTGAACCGTATTTGGGCGATGAACAACGGATCTTGCCGGTTTCGTACGGCGTGGATGGGCTGCACCCGGATGCACCAGGGAAAAAAATTATGGCCAGGGTGATTAACGATAATTGGAAACGGGTTATTCGGTAATTGTTGGCCCGAAAAACCGGCTGATCGGCGGCGCTGTTGCTGTCTCAGCCGGTTTTTGGCATATGGGGATTGCAAAGATTATGTTAATCCGGCAGGAAATTGGCCGGCAGATATTTAATCTATACACAACGCCAAACTGCTCGTTTTTTGTATTGGTGGGAAGGACGGATTGACTTCATGGCAGAGATTACAATTGCTCAACGCAAACGCATCGCGATTTTTTTTGCGCTCTTATTTTTTTCATTGCTAGTTCTTGTGGGGCGGATTGCTTGGGTGCAATTTATCAATGGCAAAAACCTTACCGAAAAAGCCGCTCAGCAATTGCAGGAAAGCCGGTCTTTGCAGTCGCCGCGTGGCGCTATATTTGATCGCAATGGCCGCAAACTGGCGATTAGCGGGATGACCAAGTCTTGGTATGCGAATCCGGCGGCCTTGAACATTGATCCGGCGGAAGCGGCGAACCTTTTGGCGCCTATATTGGAGATGAACCCGGCGGATCTTAAAGAACGGCTGAGCCGGGAAAGTAAATTTGTCTGGCTAAAACGGACTTTGGAGCCGGCTAAATCACAAGAAATGATGGCCCTTATCAAGGAACGAAAGTTAACCGGCTTCGAATTTGAAGAAGAAAGCCGGCGTTACTACCCGAATGATATGTTGGCCGCCCAGGTGCTGGGTTTTGTCGGTACGGATGATGTTGGCCTGGACGGTATCGAGATGTCGTTGGATAAGACGATCAAAGGGGAGCGGATCAAAAAAGTATTCGAGACCGACAGTCATGGGATCCCGATATTCCGATCCATATTTTCCTATACAACCCACAATCAAGGGAAAAATGTCTATTTAACATTGGACAGCACCATCCAGTTTATTGCGGAAAAAAGTCTGGATGCTGCGATGGCCAGGACACAGGCGCGGGCGGCGACGGTGATTATCATGAACCCCAAAACCGGCGAAATTCTCGCCATGGCAAACCGGCCCAGTTATGATCCAAATTATTTTTATAAGTATGGCCAAAAAGAGTGGAAGAACCGGGCGGTATCCGATCTGTATGAACCGGGTTCCACCTTCAAGTCGATTGTGGCGGCTGCCGCCCTACAGGAAAAATTGGTGCGGGCCAATGAGATTTTTATGGACAATGGTTACATTGATGTTTCCGGGCGGATTATCCGCAACTGGGACGGCGGCGGCGGGGGCGCCCTTTCGTTCATCGATATCATCAAAAATTCGGTCAATACCGGTTTTGTCCAGGTTGGATTACGGGTTGGCGCAGCGAAATTGAACGAATATGTCCGGGCCTTTGGCTTTGGACAAATAACCGGCATTGAATTGCCGGGCGAAGAAGAAGGTCTGCTATTCGGCGTGAAAAATATGAGCGCTTCCGACTTGGCAAGCATGTCCATCGGGCAAGGGGTAGCCGTAACGCCGCTGCAATTGGTTACAGCTGTTGCGGCGATTGCCAATGATGGTATGCTGTTAAAGCCGCATATTGTGCGTGAAGTCCGGACGGAAGATGGAACGGTGGAACACATGGCCAATGTAGAACCGGTCCGCCAGGTGATTAGTCCCGAAACGGCAAAAGAGTTGGTCGGGATGTTGGAAAAAGTTGTTTCGGAAGGCGGCGGACAAAAGGGGATTGTCAAAGGCTATCATTTTGCCGGCAAAACCGGAACGGCGGAAAAACTGCGCCAAGATGGCGGCGGTTATGAGTCAGGGCATTACATTGCCTCCTTTGTTGGCTTTGGGCCGGTAGAAGATCCGCAAGTGGTTGCGCTTGTTGTCATTGATGATCCGCGCGGAGTTTATTATGGCGGCCAAATAGCAGCGCCGGTTTTCAGCGAAATTATGACCCAGGTTGTGCGGTATTTGAACCTTTCTCCGCAAGGGCCGGCGAATATTGGGCAGCAGGCTGTCCTGCCGGTTGCTGGCAATAAGAACCATTCTGCCGCGCCGGCATACAAGGGAAATGTTCCGGTTGGAAAGCGGGTTGTTCCCGATGTTGTCGGCAAAACGATGCGTGAAGCCGGTGAATTGCTCAATGGCCAAGGATTAGCGTTCATTCCGGAGGGCAGCGGGATTGCTGTCCGCCAGAGCGTCGGGGCGAATAGCCTGGTTGATGCGGAT
>CAYUNV010000184.1:0-7099 GCA_964446265.1 uncultured Negativicutes bacterium
TTGTTTTCTTTCCCCTTGTAAACATTGTAAAATTGCACTATGCTCACTGTCTACCGGCAGAATACTTACCTGGTTTTTGTCGGCTAATGTTGTCACTAATTCGCCGGCGGCGACTAACGTTTCTTTGTTAGCCAATGCTATTTTCTTTTTGGCTTGAATGGCAGCCAATGTCGGCTCTAATCCGGCAAAGCCCACTAAGGACGTTAATACAGTATCGGTTTCTGATTGGGTTGCAGCAGCAATCAGGCCCTCTTGTCCCTGTAAAATGATTGTCTGTCCTTTATAACGCCGGGCTAAGCGATCCGCTGCCGCCTTATCAACCAGAACAGCAAGCTGAGGCTTAAAAAAATCAATTTGTTGCTCTAACAGAACATCATTTTTATAAGCCGCTAAGGCACTAACGGTAAATTGATGTTGATTTGCGGCAATTACTTCAAGGGATTGAGTCCCAATAGAACCGGTACTGCCAAGTATTGCTATACTCTGCACTGTTAGTATTCTCCTCTCTTATGTCAGAGATTATAAAAGAACATTAAAATATATATAGTAATATACCACAGGAACTGCGAACATAATACTGTCAAAACGGTCTAGCACACCGCCATGCCCTGGCAATAGGCGTCCGGAATCTTTAACTCCTGTATACCGTTTGAGGGCCGATTCCACAAGATCTCCTGCCGGTGCAGCGAATCCAACTAATAAGCCGATGATGACTAAATGAAAAATGTTCAAATGGAATAAAAAGCCAACTAAAACAACGCCGAATACACTGCCTGCCAAACCACCGGCAGCCCCTTCAATTGTTTTAGCAGGACTGATAATTGGGCATAATTTATGTTTTCCCAGAAAAGTTCCTACAAAATAACCAAAGGTATCGCTGGCCCATGTCCCGATAAACGGAAGCCAAAGGTATGCAGCGCCTTGCGAAATAGATCCAAGCAAGGTCATAATTTGTTGGTCGTGATCTAAGATACGCAACATAATTAAATGGGAAAACGGCAACCCCACATAAAGAAAGCCCATAATTGTAAAAGCAGCACTGGCTACAGAAAAAGAACCATTGCCTACTACGACACGGAACAAGACAGCTAAAATGACTAGCGTAACAATCATCATAAATTCTTGGATGTTCCCTTGCCAAGCACTACCCAGCAGAAATACAAGTCCAACAATTACTGTATAGTTTGAAGTTGGAATTTGTTTTCGTTTTAACATAGCGGAAAATTCTTTCCATGCAATAAGAGACAATAACAGAATCATGACGAAAAATAACCATTCGCCATAATTAATAACATATACAGCTAACGGTACTCCGAAAATAGCTGTTAGTACACGTTTCCTCAGTATAAACACCTACTTTGATTTTTTCAATCCGCCAAACCGTCTTTCGCGGCCTTGAAAATCGCGAATTGCTTGAAGAAATAGTTCTGAAGTAAAATCCGGCCAATTAGTGGACGTAAACCAAAATTCAGTATAAGCTAACTGCCATAATAAGAAATTACTAATACGTAAGTCTCCGCTTGGACGAATTAATAGATCAGGATCGGGAAAATCCGCAGTATAGAGGTTTTTCGTAAGAGTTTGATCGGTAATATCTGCAATATTTAGCTGGCCGTCCACAACATCCTGTGCAATCTGTTTTACTGCCCGTATAATCTCAGCTCGACTGCCATAATTAATTGCCAAATTTAAAATTAGTCCGGTATTATTTTTTGTCCGTTGTTTGGCTTTTTCAATGGTTGCTTGTAATTCGGGCGCTAACATACTAGTATCGCCGCTAAACCGAACATTGACATTGTTATTGTACAAATTTTCGATTTCATTTTCTATTGCTTCTATAAATAAGCGCATAAGGAAACCAACTTCGTCAGAAGGCCGGTTCCAATTTTCCGTGGAAAACGCATAAGCAGTTAAAACTTTGACGCCAATGTCAGAAGCTGTTCTTACAACTTTTTTTAACGATTCTACACCAGCCCTATGCCCCATGGTCCGGGGAAGTCCGCGCTTTTGTGCCCAACGCCCATTGCCGTCCATAATGATTGCGACATGCTGAGGTATTTTTTCCGGATCGAGGCCAAAATTATTTTGAGCATTGCCGGAAGATTCCGGTTGTTTATTGCCAAACCATTTTTTCCACATTGCCAGACCTCCCGCCACGTTTATTAGATCAGATAAAATTTTATACTTTCTGGTATACAAAGTAAACCCCCTCTCGCGAGGGGGTTCCATTCATGGAGCTTTAATAGCACCAACAGGGCAGACCGCCGCAAAGGCACCGCATTTTATGCATATTCAGCTTCATAAAACAAATATAAAGAAATGAATTTGAAAAATATATACCTTTATATTTGTTTTGAAGTTAGTAAATCTAAAACTCCATAAATTCATGGAACTCTATTTCTTCATCTTGGCTGCTGCAATTAAATGATAAACACCATCAGGGGTAACATCTTGCCTTATCACATACAAGCAGGCCTCACCTTCTGTTTGTGTAAAGCGAGGAGGATTCGTCAATGTTATATCATATTTGCATTGCAAAGCATTCAATTGTTGAAGAACATATTCAAGCGGTTGCCCAGTAATATCCAACTATCACACTTCCATAATTTCTTTTTCTTTAGAATTCATAATATGATCAGTTTCTTTTATGTATTTATCTGTTAGTTTCTGAATTTCGTCTTGTGATTTTTTTGCCTCATCTTCAGTAGCGAGTTTATCTTTTTCCATTTTCTTTATAGCATCGTTTGCGTCGCGACGCAAATTTCTTATTGCGACACGTGCTTCCTCTGCTTTTTTATGGATTACTTTAACTAATTCCGTCCGACGTTCCTGAGTCAACTGCGGAATGTTCAAACGTATAACAACGCCGTCATTATTGGGTGATAAACCGAGATCCGATTTTAAAATTGCTTTTTCAATGGCTCCCAACATCGATTTTTCCCATGGTTGTATTACCAGCATTCGTGGTTCAGGCACCGTAATTCCAGCGATCTGGCCAACCGGCGTCGGAGTTCCATAATAATCAACTGTTATTTTATCCAATAAACCGGTTGTCGCCCTGCCTGCCCGCAAGGAAGAGTATTCTTTGCGTAAAGATTCTAGCGTTTTTTTCATCTTGTCTTCATGATCATTATAAATTTTCTTCAGTGCCATTTTTTGTCCCTCCTACGATCGTACCAATATTTTTCCCAAGTGCTGCTTGCAAAATATTACCTGGTTCATCAATACTGAAGACGATAATTGGAATGTTATTATCCATACACAGTGACGTTGCAGTGGAATCCATAACTCCTAGCCCGCGTTGCAGAACTTCAATATAAGCAAGCTCTTCAAACTTTTTCGCATCCGGACAAATACGTGGATCACTATCATATACGCCATCCGTGTTTTTCTTTGCCATCAAAATAACATCTGCTTCGATTTCCGCAGCTCGCAATGCGGCAGTAGTATCAGTTGAAAAATAAGGATTACCGGTTCCGGCAGCAAAAATAACCACACGACCCTTTTCAAGGTGGCGGATAGCACGACGGCGAATATAAGGCTCTGCAACCTGCCGCATTTCAATTGCGCTTTGTACCCTTGTATCCACACCACAGTTTTCTAAGGCATCTTGTAAAGCCAGTGAATTCATAACCGTTGCCAACATTCCCATATAATCAGCAGTAGCACGATCCATCCCTTTTGAACTACCAGCTAATCCGCGCCATAAGTTACCACCACCGACAACAACAGCTACTTGAAGCCCTGTCGCTCTCACATCTTTAACCTGTCGTGCAATGGAATCCACTGTATCCGGATCAATGCCAAATCCTTTTCCGCCAGCCAAGGCTTCTCCACTAAGTTTTAAAATGATGCGCTTATACGCCATGGTCAGTCCTCCGTTATCTTTGTTATCAGTCTGCCTTTTACATTCATTGAATACTGAAAAAATTTTATAATACATGTTGGTTGCAAAAATAAAACTTACTAAATCATTAGCAAACAGTTTCTACAATTCATTCCTGAAATCCTTTTGAAATATAAAAATTCAAACTAAAACTTGTGCCTTGTTTTCACAACAATGATAAAAACTTCTGTTTACCCCTAAAACAAAAAGAACACGAAGGTGTTCTTTTTCGTCCATCAGGAAGTATAAAATTGTATCTGATGGACATAAGTGCAACCAACGGCTTGCGTAGTCGCTATTGAAGCTCAGCGCAAGCCGTATTTTCTAATTGTTTAGCAAAATTTCTTTGCCTTAGGAGCAAGGTTGTTGCGTAATAGAAGCTACTTCAGCCGCAAAGTCATCCGATTTCTTTTCAAGTCCTTCGCCCATTTGATAACGGGTAAAACGACGCACGGAGATTTGCTCACCAATTTTTGCAATCTTTTCTGTAATTAATTGGCTAATTGTTTTATCCGGGTCTTTAATAAAAGCTTGATCCAAAAGACATGCTTCTTTATAGAACTTTTCGATCCGGCCAACAATCATTTTATCAACAATATGTTCTGGCTTCCCTTCGTTTAACGCTTGAGCACGAAGAATTTCTTTTTCATGTTCCAGTATTTCAGCCGGAACTTCTTCACGCTTAACATACGCAGGGTTGGCTGCGGCAATTTGCATTGCAATATCTTTCACGAGCGCTTTAAAATCATCGGTTTTGGCAACAAAGTCTGTTTCACAGTTAACTTCCAGTAAAACGCCAATTCGACCGCCGCCATGAATATACGATTCAACTAAACCCTCGCTGGCAATTCTGCCGGCTTTCTTTGCGGCTGCCGCCAATCCTTTTTCCCGCAAGTGATCAATTGCTTTTTCCATATCGCCATCAACTGCTGTTAACGCTTTTTTACAGTCCATCATGCCCGCACCAGTGCGTTCACGTAATTCTTTTACCATTTCAGCTGTAATCATAATAAATCCTCCTGTCTGCTATTAAAGGTAAGGGCAAATGAGTTAGCCCTTACCTTTACCAGTCTACTGGAAAGTATATTTTTTATACTTTCTGACTAAATAAGAACGACAAGGCTTTTACCTGCGTTCACTCAAAATCAGGCACCAGCTAAGTCTTACTGTATTTTTATATTATTCTTCTACCTGTTCGCCTTGACGGCCTTCAAGCATTGCATCAGCCATTTTTCCACAAAGAAGCTTAACTGCACGGATTGCATCATCATTGCCAGGAATAACATAATCAATTTCATCCGGATCGCAGTTTGTATCTACAATACCAACGATGGGGATTGATAATTTTCTTGCTTCTGCTACTGCAATACGTTCTTTACGAGGATCAACTATGAATAGCGCTCCTGGTAATTTACCCATATTTTTAATTCCGCCTAAAAACTTCTGCAAGCGTTCCATTTCGTGACGTAATGTGAGAACTTCTTTTTTCGATAAAACATCAAATATTCCGTTTGTCTCCATATCTTCCAGTTCACGCAAACGGCCAATCCGCTTTTGAATCGTCTGGAAGTTTGTCAACATACCGCCGAGCCAACGTTCATTCACATAAAACATATTGCATCGCAAAGCTTCATCTTTCACCGCTTCTTGAGCTTGCTTTTTGGTACCGACAAATAAAATCGTTTTTCCTTCTTCAGCTACTTGCCGAACAAAATTGTAGGCTTCCTCTACTTTTTTTACAGTTTTTTGCAAATCAATAATGTAAATCCCATTGCGTTCTGTAAAAATATAAGGCGCCATTTTGGGGTTCCATCTTCTGGTTTGATGTCCGAAATGAACACCGGCTTCCAAAAGTTGTTTCATTGAGATAACTGCCATTTTCATAACCTCCTGTTTTTTCCTCCGCACACCGCGTTTTTCAACTTAACCGGTTTCCCGGAACAGCCATTGAAATTGGTGTGCGTGTGTATTTACACCGCTACAAATTATACCATAACTACTATGATAAAACAAGGGATGTTGTTCTTCGTTTACCATTACTTTTTATTTAATTGTAAAAGCAACATGATTTCACCTTTGCCTATCGAAGTTGCTTTGGCAATTTCTGTGATGGTATATCCTTGTTCAGCCAAACTAAGGACCAATTGCCGACGTTTTTTGTCTTCGGGATCATTATTTTCCGATGCTTCTTTTTCTGCTAACGGGTCAGCAAAATCTTGTTCTTTATTTGATAATTTAGCAGGACACACTTCTTTCGGTGCAACGTTGGATAATTGCAATGCCGGATTTTGCATGAGTCCTTCAATTATTTGTATTTGGCGGTTTAGTATCTCAATACGCTTATCTGATTCTTCCAGTAAATATTCCAAGTGTGTAATTTGCGTTTCAAGACGGTCAACAACAGCTGTGGCTGTTTCCTGTAATTGATTTTGAAACTGAAGAGCATGGTCTTCCACCTTCAGCGAAAACATGCGAATTAACATACCCCGTTTATAAATTATAAAAAAAACAACAAAAAAAAGAATAAGGACAGTTAGTATGATACCGCTAAACATAGCAATGACACCTCGTCAGGTTTTAATATCAATGATATGGCCGCGAACCGGATCTTCACAGACAAAATCCGGTTCTTCTTTTTTCGCTTGTGCATTTTTTTCATTATGTCGTTTTGAACTAGAGAAAGAATTTTTATCTTGGTTGTCACTGCGAACTTTTTTTGTATCCGCTTCATTGATGTTTTGTACTTGGGTATTACGCAGCTTGGCAACATCAACCCATTGTTCGGCAACTTGTTGGTGCTGTAATATTTGTTGCCGGTCATTAATCTGTTGAACTCTGCCCACTTCAGAGACGCGCGGAATCATTACTTGCAAATCTATAGGAAGAAGATTCATTTGCTTTCACCTGCAATTTCTTCTTTAAAGCCTACATACTTAAGATGAAAAACCACTTTTGTAGATCACATGCCAAATATAAGGTATTGTTATCGGTAAGATCCGGTTACTATTTCTCCGTCGCCGACACGAAAAACAACAAATTTCATTGTTTCCCGGATCGGTTTAATCAAAGTACCGACGACAATTTTCACTCCAGGATAAACAGTGTCGGATACCCGAATTTTACCGTTACGCATTTCGACAAAACATTCTTCAATTTCGTTTATTCTGTTTTGCGTGGAATCTACTTGTCCAATAAGATAAAAATGAGTTTTAG
>CAYUNV010000185.1:0-6821 GCA_964446265.1 uncultured Negativicutes bacterium
CATGAATTTGTTCTTAAAGGAAAAAATTAATCCGTTGGTTGGTTCAGCCGGAATTGCCTCTGTTCCCATTGCGGCCAGGGTTGCTCATGTTGTTGGGTTAAAAGAGAACCCTTATAATTTCCTGATCATGCATGCGATGGGGCCAAACCTGGCAGGCGTCTTTGGAACTGCGATTTCAGGCGGGATCCTTCTAGCGTTGTTGGGCGTCAAATAGAAAGCAGAAAAGAGGAACGATTTATCATGAACATTACAGCCTTTTTGATGGGGCTGGCCGTTGTATTCGGGTATTATTACCATGTCAAACAAAAAGAGCGGAACAATACCAAGGGGGAGAGGTCATGATCAACGTAGTGCTCTTAATCCTGATTTGTTGCGGACTATTTATTTGGCTGCGCAAAAAAGCGCAATCGGAACAACGGTCAAGCGGCGATAAGAATTATCAAGCGTTAATTCCGGTTAAGGAAGAAAGTGACGAGTTATCCGAAGAAGAACTTTTGGCGATTATTACGGCGATCATTGCTGAATATGAAGGCAATAGAGAATTTCAAGTTGTGCAAATTCAGCCTGCCCCAAATTGGCGTATGGCAGGACGTTTGGAACAAATGCGGCGATTTAGATAAAAATAAAAAGGAAACGGGAGGGAAAATCATGGTAACAACTTATACGGTCACGGTGAACGGCAAATCGTATGATGTGAGCGTGGAAAAAAAAGTAAGTGTAAATACCAGCTCCCCGGAAAAGTTGGTTTCGGCGTCTCCGGGTTCCGGATCATTACCATTTTATGCGGCCAAAGCCCCAATTAAAGAGGCATCCGTTGGAAGCGGAACACAAATCAAAGCTCCAATGCCGGGAAAAGTCATTGCCGTCAAAATTAGTGTGGGCGATAGAGTGGAAAAAGATCAGGAAGTCATAGTGGTTGAAGCCATGAAAATGCATAACCCGATCTTAGCTCCTGGCAGTGGTGAAATAAAAGAAATTTATGTCAAAGCCGGCGATGCGGTTCAGACGGGACAGGTTTTACTTGTTATCGGATAGCACACCAAAAGAGTGGATTGGAGGGGAGGCGTGTTGGTGCATTTTGATGTGAAGACTGTTTTGACACCGGGAATGCGGTTTGTAGTACAAAAAATGCTTACGGAAGAAGATACAGCGGCCCATTATGGCAGCAAACAACTCGGACACCTTATTGCAACTCCTGTCTATGTTGGAATGATGATTGATGCTACTGTCGGCATTGTTGATAGTCGGTTGCCGGAGGGATTGATCAGCGTTGGACGGTCGATGGAATTTACCCACGATGCTCCGACTAGCCTTGGCATGCGCCTTCGAGTAGTAGCAGTTTTGAAAGAAATCATTGGGGAACGGTTGTTATTTGAAATCGAAGCCAGTGATGACGCCGGCCCGGTTGGGCATGGAAAACATGAACGGGTAGTTGTAAGCAAGAAAAAGTTGTTTGATAGTGCAAACAAACGATTAATCAACCGGTAGGAAGAAAAAACTATTTCATAGATTTTTTGGGGGAGGGGAAAGAAGAATGACTAAAGTTGAACAGTTGCAAGAAATTATTTCCAATAGTGATAATATTGTATTCTTTGGCGGAGCCGGAGTATCGACCGAAAGTGGGATTCCTGATTTTCGAAGTGTTGACGGCCTGTATAATCAACGTTACCAATATCCGCCGGAATACATGCTCAGCCATACTTTTTACGCAAAGCACACAACCGAATTTTTTGATTTTTACAGGGAGAAAATGATTTTTCTCAATGCACAGCCGAACGCCGCGCACTATAAGCTGGCGGAACTTGAACAGAAGGGAAAATTAAAGGCGGTTATTACGCAGAATATTGATGGCTTGCACCAGTTGGCAGGGAGTAAGACCGTGATTGAACTTCACGGTTCGGTGAGAAGAAATTATTGTGAACGATGCAAGACGTTTTTTGATGAAAAATTTATGTTGGAAAGCATCGGCATTCCCACATGTTCTTGCGGTGGGGTGGTGAAGCCTGACGTGGTTTTATATGAAGAGAGTTTAGATTGGGAGTTAATGCAAAAGGCGGTAGCCTATATTTCCAAAGCAGATGTTTTGATTGTTGGTGGAACTTCTTTAGTCGTTTATCCTGCCGCCGGAATGATTGATCATTATCGGGGCAATAAATTAGTTCTGATCAACCGTAACTCGACACCTAACGATTTTCGCGGCAATTTGTTGATTCAGGGCAGCATCGGCGAAGTGCTTGGGCAAATTTCGGTAGTATAAAAAAATGAAAAAGTATTTACTAAAATAAAAGGAATTAGGAAATTTTTCGAGAATTCAAAAATTGCAATGAATTAAAATTAGCAATATTTTGCATAAAAATCTTGCCAACCTTGGTTTTCCCTGGGAAAAGAAACAGGACATTCTGCAAAAAACCGTGTTGCTTGCATGTGAATCAAGCAAATACTCATTTACGGATAGCAAATAGTATTTTTCTGTGAAAGGGTTGTTGAAATGTCTACATTCAAACGTACTTTTGAAAAAGCCAGGGAAAGCCAAAAAGATCGTTATTTAACGATCATAAATCATTTCGAGGTGGGCGAGATAACCAACGATATGAAGTTTTTTGTATTGTGGTTAGCGGGTCAGGACAAGTGGCTTGGTGGGCAACTATTATCTATCTTGGGTAAATTAAGCGATGATGAAAAACACTTCTTGTTATGGGTTGCCAACCAGGACGTATGGGTAAAGAAACCGCTCCTATCCCTAGTTGGCAAATCAACGAAACATAAATCTAATAGGAAAGAGATTGAGACCGAACCGATGACTTTGTTCTGAGTGGTGTCCATAGAATTCGAAATATGGTGAGGAGCGATGGACATGAGTGAGAAATTTTGTCAAAGTTGTGGGATGCCGATAAAAGATAGCGAAATGCTCGGGAACGAAAAAGACGGGACGAAAAATCAGGATTATTGCATATATTGTTATGATAATGGCCAATTTACCCAGGAAGACATCAACATGGAGCAAATGATTGAAAATTGTTTGCCGTTTATGAAAGAACATGGGATGAAAGAAGATTATGCCAGAAGTCTTTTGAATGAAAATTTGCCGACATTGAAAAGATGGCAAAAGAATAATGAAAGTGATTAAATAGAACTTAAGAAATCCGCGGAAACAAGGCTTTGAGGCATTTGCTTCAAGGTCTTTTTTTGTCCCTTATTCAGGCTAAACCCGGTTGTGAACAACGCTTAATGATAGGCACGGCTACTGCCAATCGCCTCCATTGTTACTTTAAAGTTGATTTTTCGTAGTGTTTCGATGCCATCGAACTTGATCACGTAGGCGGCTTTGTTATGGTCAATATCAATGATTTCCCCTGAGCCCATAATATTGTGAACGACCCGGTCGCCCGGCTTGAAAGGGAGCCCGGAAGATCCCACATGCAGAGTTTTTTCGCTGCTTGTGATGTTCCATTTCGTTTCATACACCAGATTGTTGTCCAGTTCGTTCGTATATGCGAGCAAGGCTTTGTCCACGTTAAAGATGAAACGTGATGGAAAGCGATAAGATCCGTCGAGGTTCCGGCCTTCGGCATCGGTGAGAAAGAGTGACTTTTTTGCGCGGGTGAACGCGACGAAGGCAAGGCGACGCTCCTCTTCCATGCCTTCTAAGGTCGCCACTTTTTTCGATGGAAACACACCTTCCTGAAGGCCGCAGAGGAATACGTAAGGGAATTCCAGACCCTTCGCTGTATGCACGGTCATCAATTTGACCGCGTTCTTACCAGACACGGCGTCTGTGTTTGTCAGCAAAGACACACGGGTAAGATAGTTTTCTAATGAATATTCTTCACCGCAGGAAGTTTCATATTCGTAGACCGCTTGCTTCAGTTCCGCCAAATTGTCCAGCCGTTCCTGGCTGCCTTCCGTACGGAGCATCGCTTCATAGCCGCTCTGGTCAAGGATCGCACTCAAAAGTTCGGAAACGGGCATATCCTGGTAGCCGGCAGAAAAACGATCGATAAGTGCAAGGAATTGTTTTGCCTTCGTGCTTTTGAAAATTTCGTTATCGATAGTCTTCTGTAACGCAGTGTACAGCGAACACTGGTTTTGCGTGGCGTACTCCTGCAAAAACTTCATCCGCCGCTCGCCGATGTTGCGTTTTGGCACGTTGGCTACCCGCAGGAAAGATAGATCGTCTTTGTAGACAATTAAGCGCAGATAGGACAGCGCATCTTTGATCTCCATCCGTCCGAAAAACTGTACGCCGCTGTAAATGGTGTACGGCAATTCTTCCTTCAGGAATACCGTTTCCAGCGTGCGAGTGAGGTAATGGGCACGGTATAAAATGGTGATATCACTAAGTTTTGCGCCTTTGGCGGCCAGCTCCTTGATTTGCAACGCGATCCATTGGGCTTCTGCTTCCGCTGTTTTGGCATGATGGTACACAACCGCGTCGCTATCCGGCAGCATTGGGCGCAACTCTTTTTGGATGCGATTTTTATTGTTGCTGATTAAGGAATTGGCCACAGCCACAACTTGCGGGGATGATCGATAATTATCCATCATCATGACAGTACGGACATTCGGGAACTCTTTGTCAAAATCCAATATATACCGCACGCTGGCTCCCCGCCAGGTGTAGATCGTCTGGTCGGGGTCGCCTACGATGAACAAGTTTTTGTGATAGGCGCATAATACTTTCATCAAACGATACTGCAGCTCATCGATGTCCTGATACTCATCGATCATGATATACTCCAACCGCTGCTGCCATTTTAGTCGGATTTCCTCATTGGTGCTGAAAATATACAGCACATATTTGATCAGGTCGTTGTAGTCGAGGCCGAAGCATTTCTTTTCCTGGTAGAGATACCCCCAGAAAATAATGTCGTTTGTTTCCACGGCATCCAGGTATTTTTGCTGCAGCTTGTTCAACGGCAGTTCTATCATATACTCGTAATACTCTGGGTCCTTGAAGATCTTACGTATTTCGATCATGTCCCGTGCTTTGGCAAAAGTCATGTGGCGCAGCGTGAGGCCGCGTTCTTCATAAATGATTTTCAGCATTGCGTCGATGTCGGCGTTATCCAAAACAAGGAAATTTTTCGGATACTGTACCGCATTGATGTCCTCCTGCAAAACGGACACACAAAAGCTGTGGAACGTGCTGATGTAGCCTGTATCGTTGTCGCCGGTGAGGCGGCGGATGCGCTGACGCATCTCGTTTGCGGATTTATTGGTAAAAGTGACGCAGAGAATGTTCGATGGCATGATGCCAATCTCATTGACAAGATAGGCAAAACGGTGTGACAGGGCCCGGGTCTTGCCGGAGCCTGCGCCGGCAATCACGCGGATAAAACCTTCCGTTGTAGTTACAGCCTGCTTTTGCTGTTCATTGAGTCCGTTCAATAGATCATTCATCCTCAAATCGCCGCCTTACTTGGTAATATTTTTTTACGAGTCCTGACTCAGTGGTTGCTACTATTCTTTGCGTATGGAGATCCGAACTAACGTTTGGGATTATTATAGCAAACAGTAGTTCGAAAATAAAGAGGAAGCAGAGAAATAGAGCGGAATGTATCGTTTGTAAAAACAACCAAAATTGACTGAATTTTTCAATGGGGTTATAATCAATATAATAGGATCGGCCTATTACATTATGGGGAGGGTCTGTAATGGATGACAAGAGGATTGTTATTGCTTATGACGGATCTCCGGATAGTGAAAAAGCTTTGAATCTAGCGATTACCTTAGCAAAAGCAATGTATGCAGATCTTTTTTTAGTAGCAGTTGTCGAACGGTTATATTTTGCTGAATATACTGATACATCGATTGAAGTAGCTTACGCAGCGATAAAGGGCAAACAAGAGTTGTCGGTTGAAAAAGGGGCAAAGTATGCCCGCGAGGCGGGGGTATTGGCGAGCGGTACCGTGATAGAAGGAAATCCACCCTATGCGATCATTGAATATGCCAATGAACAAAATGCTTTTTTGATTGTAGTTGGCACGCGCGGCTTGGGCGGTTTTCAACGCCTGCTGCTGGGCAGCACGGCGCGGGAACTGGTTACCTATTCGAATATTCCGGTACTGGTTGCGAAATAATTGACTAAGGTGTGATCAACTGGAGCAAAACGAAACGATATAAAGGGTAAAGGTGGTGCGGAATCTTGATTATTGGCTATTTAGCAAATTTGCAAAAAGAACTTTTGCTGTATCCTAAAGGGATACAAGCGGGTTTGAAATTTTTACTGGAAACTGATCTTTCCAGCATCGCTCTGGGGCGTCATGAAATTGACGGTACGAAGGTCTACGCTTCTGTAGCGGAATATGAAACGGAACCAATGGAAAACCGCCGCTTGGAGGCTCATCGAAAATATGCAGACATTCAGTGCATCTGTACCGGTGCGGAGATCATTGGCGCTGGGCCCTTGAGCGGTGCAGGTCCAGTTGAAGAAGATCGATTGCAAGAGAAGGATGTGATTTTCTACAAGAGTATCTTGCAAGAAAGCGAACTATTGCTTACCACAGGAATGTTCGCCGTACTCTTTCCGTGGGATGCGCATCGGCCAAATTGCAATCCCGGCGCGAACAGCAACAAAGTCCGTAAAATAGTAGTAAAGGTAGCGGTGGATACACTCGACAGGGCTTAAAGGGACAATAGAAAATATTGGTCAAATAGATGAAAGAGCGAGCATTCAAGCTCGCTTGTTCTTTTTCGGTAATACTTTTGGAGTGAATATCATTTTTTGTAAAAAAGTATTATAATAGTACACGGTTTGTTAACACTAAGGAGATGGAAATAATATGACCGGTTATATTCAAAGGGGTACCAGGCAGTTTTGG
>CAYUNV010000185.1:6831-7079 GCA_964446265.1 uncultured Negativicutes bacterium
GCAATCTTCACAGGCAGCATAGCTGCAATGGGGGCAGAATATTGTGTGCAGCCCATTATACCGATAATCGCGCAAAATTTTAATTTGACGCCTTCGGTAGCCAGCCTGGTAGTATCTTGCGGTACTGGCGGTATGGCAATTGCTATGATTTTTATCGCTGCTTTGGCGAATATGTTGGATCGTAAGTGGACAATGTCGATTGCATTAGCTATATCGGCGATCCTGGTCGTCCTCATGGCGATCAGCAC
>CAYUNV010000186.1:0-7060 GCA_964446265.1 uncultured Negativicutes bacterium
GCTAATAAAGGATTATAGGTTGCCTTTACTAACCTAAATATATTATATAAGGAGTCACAAAATTTTATGAAAAAAATTGTTGCTTTGATGGGGAGTCCGCGAAAAAATGGAAACACTGCTACAATCATCGACGAAATGCTTAAAGGCGCACAAGAGGCAGGAGCTGAAACCATCCTTTTCAATCTTATCGACATGAATATTAAGCCGTGCGTAGCTTGCTATTACTGCCGAAAAAACGAGGGATGCTCCATCAAGGACGATATGCAGGCAGTGTATAAAGCGATCAAGGATGCTGACGCTGTCATTATGGGTTCTCCTGTATACATGTTCCAGGTTACCGGGCAAATGAAAATGCTGATGGACAGGCTATACCCTCTCTTGCGTGGCGAAAATGGCATCTATGATCTTCGGTACGGAAAAAAACAAACGGTCACCGTTTACTCGCAAGGAGCTAATGACAGCAACTACTTCCAGGAATATTTCGTCTATAACCAAAAGGTGCTGGATATGCTGGGGCTGGAAGCTGTCGACCACGTGCTTTGTTGTGGCGTCAATGACAGACGATTCGCGGCCGGCAACGCAACTTTGATGCAAAGAGCTTATGCCATCGGCAAGCGGCTTGCAGAATAACAAAAATGCTGATGGGCAACAAGCCCTGGTTATTATGCCTTTCTCCCAGTAGGGGGGAAGCAGTTTTATAGGGATAAGATGAAGGATACAATATTGCAGAAGTACAATATCCAAATTTTACGGATTAAGACTAATGAAA
This sequence comes from uncultured Negativicutes bacterium, assembly GCA_964446265.1. GTDB lineage: Bacteria > Bacillota > Negativicutes > CTSoil-072 > CTSoil-072 > CTSoil-072. The sequence continues at coordinate 770 of CAYUNV010000186.1, forward strand.
GCGGTGAGGAAGCAAAGTTGCGTAATAAACTTATCGAGATTTTAAAATGAAGAAGCATAACAAATAGACATTAGTAAAGTTATTGGCTAATGTCTATTTGTTTAGTGCATAATAAAAAAAGACAAAGGGATGTGCGGCAATTATTTTGTATGCTTGACATCCGGGGTCAAGGATATGAAAAAAATTGGTCTTTTGGCAAAGGGCTTGCCTCATATGCCTAAGTGTTATTTAAATGAGCAAATAAGGAGGAAACGGAATGTCACTTAGCAGCGATATAAAAGAATATGCCCTGGACTTGGGCTATAGCAAAGTGGGAATAACCAAGGCAGAAAGTTTTTCTGAGCATATTGCGGAGATTAGATCGAGAGACCCCATATATGATTTCTATGTCGAAGACCCTCGTGGTTTTTTGCAGGGTGCTGAGCCGAAGAAACTGATGCCTTCCGCAAAATCAATCATTTCCGTAGCGTGGGATTATACGCAAAAGGCATTTCCTGAATCACTTCTTGGGAAGATCGGTCGAATATACCAGGCGCGGTGTTATAATGCACCTCCTCACCGTATAAACGGGGCGCGGAATCAACTTATGGCAGATTTCCTGAAGAAGAATGGATGTCAAATAGGTCAGGGCATAAATGTTCCGGAAAGATGGGCGGCTGCTAGGGCGGGTGTAACTACCTTCGGAAGAAACAATTTTGCTTATGTCGATGGCATCGGGTCGTTCGTCGTTCTTCATTCGTTTGTTGTTGATGTTGAGCTGGAATATGATAAGCCGACCGTGGAATTAAAATGCCCGGAAGGATGTTCTGCATGCATGAAAGCCTGTCCGACGCAGGCGATTTATGAGCCGCAAAAACTGAATCCTAGAAAATGTATAGCATTCAATGCGTGGTGGACACAGGACGGCAGGCACAAAGTTACCAGCCATATTCCCCCTGAGATTAGGGAAAAAATGGGTACTCGAGTACATGGTTGCGATGTTTGCCAGGAGGTATGCCCACGCAATCAGGCGCGGTTGAAGGCAAAGTTGCCGGAAGATGATTTTTTGGTAAAAGTATCAAAAGATTTCAGTCTCGCCAAAATGCTAAACATGACTGACGAGTTTTATGCATCAAGAGTAGAACCGTTGATGTACAACTATATAAAGGAAAAGAAGTATTTTCAGCGTAATGCTGCCATAGCTCTAGGTAATTTAGGTGACCAAGCGTTCACTCCCAATTTGGAGATCGCCCTAAATGACCAGGAAGAATTAGTGCGTGAATACGCCGCATGGGCTCTAGGGAGGATTGGCGGGAATTTGGCAAAGCAAGTTCTGGAAACAAAAAGAAAGTTTGAGACTTCCGAAAATGTAAAGAAAGAGATTGAGGCAGCTCTTGTTGCAGTAAAATAGAAAAGAGCAATAAAGGGAGAGACTGAGACAATGAGTGATTTAACAAAATGACACAATGATACACTCGAGCAAAGAGCGGCGGATGCCTTGAGCAAATCAGGAGGTTTTTGAAAAAACGAATAGCGAAAATAAACCTGTTTTTTTAAGCATCGGCTATTCGAGCTGCCATTGGTGCCATGTCCATTAAAGTAACAGTGTCGTATCAAGAATAGAGGAACCCTAATGCTGCAATTTGACAAATTATTATGATGCATTTATTATAAAAAGTAGCAATGGAGCCTAGGGGGTTAAAACCCTTTGGGTTATTTTTTTTAAGAAAGGTACTACTTGTTAGAGGGCATACTTTGAGGTGAAAAGAATGAGGTCTTTACAAGAAATACAAAATACAGTACAAAGAACAGCGGAAGCCATTTCGGACGTCTTAAAAATCGAAGTGGAAATTGCCGATAGTGATCTTGTTAGAGTAGCTGGCACAGGACAGTATAAAGAACATTGCGGGAATATTATGCTGGATGGGTATGTTTATCAGCATGTACTGAGTACAGGAAATACCGTAGTCATTGAAAATCCAGGACATCATGAATTTTGTCAGCCTTGCCCTAACAGAGGAAATTGTTCTGAATGTGCCGAGATGGCGTCTCCCATTCTGTTGCATGATAAGCCGGTTGGTGTAATTGGCTTAGTCAGTTTTGATCCGGTGCAGGCGAAGAGACTCTTGGATAATAGAGAATGGATGATGCAGTTTATAGTCAAGATGGCGGAATTAATCGCAAATAACTTATCTGAGCCAACTGTTAAAGAAAACATTCCACATCTTAAATTGGATAACTTGGAAAAAGAGGCTATTATCAAAGCATTGGGAGAGTTCACAGGCAACGTGAGAAGAAAAGAAAAAGCAGCAAAACTCTTGGGAATTAGCCGTGCAACTTTATACCGTAAAATTAGAGAATACGAAATTATATAATAAAAATTTGTAGGTTAGTAAAAAAACAGTAGACAATTGTCTCAAAATGAGATATTCTTACTTTATAAATTAAATACTATGTAGTTTTATTTATGAGCAGCGGTGCTCTGGAAAAGAAAGTAATTTCTTCTTCCAGGGCACTTTTTTGTTAAGGCAGTTATAAAAATTGCCGCGTGCCGAGTCCATGACACGGGCGATTATAAAGTTGAACGCTGAGCACATAGAGCGTAGTTATGACTGCAGATGACATGTAAAATAAGGGAGTTTGTTATTAAATTTTACTAATACTCCCTTTTATATAAATAAAAAATATTTTGGAGGTAAAAAAATGAACAAGAAAAAACTGTCAGTCATTCTAGCTGTCGTGGTCATGATGTTAAGTGTAATTGCAGGCTGCGGTAAAAGCAGCACACCCAGCACTGCAAGCAACACCAGTTCAGCGCCTGCCGAAAAAGTCTACATAATTGCTTGTGATGCCAAATATGCCCCGTTCTCTTTCGAAGAAAATGGGAAATATAAGGGCATTGATGTAGAGTTGATCGAAGCTATCGCAAAGGCCGAAGGGTTTAAATACCAATTGAAACCGATGGATTTCAGTGGAATTATTCCTGCAATCAAAGCAGGTCAGATTGATGGCTCTATAGCCGGAATGAATATTACGGAAAAAAGAAAAGAATCGGTCGATTTCTCGGACGGCTATATCAAATCAGGTTCGGCAATTGTTGTAAGCAGCAGCAATACGGACATCAATTCACTCGACGATCTGAAGGGGAAAACTGCTGCTGTAAAAAAAGGGACTACAGGGGCAATCTTTGCTGAAGAAAATGAAAAAAAATATGGGCTGAAAATCAGTTATTATGATGATACTCCATCCATGTTCCAAGCTGTGAAAAATGGAAATGCAGATTTCTTAGTAGAGGATTATCCGGTTATTTCGTATCAAATCAAGGTTGATCCTAATTCAAAGCTTAGAGTTGCTGTTCCGGAAATAGAAGCAGCTCCGTACAATGGATTTGCAGTGAATAAGGGTCAAAATCAAAAATTGCTCGCAATGTTTAATGACGGTCTCAAAAAGGTAAAGGCGAATGGTGAGTATAACAAAATCGTGGGTCAATACTTGCCGTTGGATAAGTAATATTTAGTGACAGTATTTGCAGTAAATCATACATCAATGCAGCCGATATAAAAAAATGTATAATGTATGATTTACTGCATTTTTTTGCGCAATTGATTATGCCGGGAGGGGTCGTTCTATGGTACGTTATTTCCAACTTTTACAGGAGTGTTTGCCCAGCTTGCTAAGCGGCTTGCAGGTTACAGTGATAATGGCGGTTTACTCCATCGGCTTGGCATTTTTATTAGGAATAGTTTTAGGGTTATTTAGTATTAGCCATAGTAAGGTTTTGCGTGCTTTTGCAACTACATATATCTATGTTGTCCGCGGAATTCCTTTGATGATCCTAGGATTATTCTTATATTTCGGCGTGAGCGCCATGGTAGGAATTCGATTTGACCCCTTGGTTGCTTCGGTTGTTGTCTTAACTATTAATGCCAGCGCTTACATGGCTGAAATATTTCGAGCCGGTATACAAGCCATTGATATTGGGCAGACCGAAGCGGCCAGGAGCCTTGGCCTTGGGTATTTGAAAACAATGAAAAAAGTGATATTGCCGCAGGCAATTAAAATAATGATTCCGGCTTTTTTGAACCAATTTATTACGACACTTAAGGATACTTCTATTTTATCCGTAATCAGTGTAAGAGAATTAACGTTAAATGGACAGATTATTATCGCCAGAAATTATCTGCCGTTCGAAGTATATTCTTATGTGGCGATCATGTATCTCATTATTATAACAGGACTTTCATTACTATCCAAAAAATTGGAGAGGAAGTTGAATTATGGTAATCAAGGCAAGAGAAATAAGTAAATGCTTTGGTAATTTGGAAGTATTAAAGGATATTTCGATGGACGTAGAAGAAGGGGAAGTTTTATGCATTATTGGTCCGTCCGGATCTGGTAAAAGCACTCTTCTGCGTTGTTTGAACCGGTTGGAAGAAATTCAAAGTGGAAGTATAACAATCCTGGGAGAAGATATAGTTACTGTGAAGAATATTAATAAGCTCCGAGAAAATATTGGTATGGTATTTCAATCCTTTAATCTCTTCCCGAATTATACGGTTCTGGAAAATATGATGCTGGCTCCGCTGGAATTAAAAAAAATGAGACGACAAGAAAAAGCCATTGCATTATTGAAAAAAGTAGGGCTTGAGGATAAAAAAAACGTGTATCCTCAAACGTTGTCCGGAGGACAGAAGCAAAGAGTTGCTATTGCACGGGCACTTGAAATGAATCCGAAAATCATGTTATTTGACGAACCAACCTCTGCGCTGGATCCTGAAATGGTAGAGGAAGTCCTTAAAGTAATGAAAGATTTAGCCCAAGAGGGTATGACTATGGTCATTGTAACGCACGAGATGGGATTTGCTCGCGATGTGGCCGATCGGGTTATTTTTATGGATCAAGGATATATCGTTGAAGAAGGCAATGCGGAAGAACTTTTCAGCGATCCCAAGAGTAAACGATGCAAAGAATTTTTATCCAAAGTATTAAAAACGCAAGTGTAGTAAAAGCTGTTATTGAAATGGATACATATAAATAATATTGAAAGCAAAGCCGTATGCGGAAACCTTATCGTTCTTAATAATGTTGTTTTTCGAAACACGGCGAAAGGATGGTTATGATGAACATTGATTTTATGAGGATTCTGCAACAGGCTAATTCATATAAACCGGCAATGAGCAAATTCTTGCGGGATATGCTAGCGATCCCGGGAGAGAGTTGTCAAGAAGAACGAATTATTCAGCGCATTAAACAGGAGATGAATTTACTGCAGTTTGATGAGATCCGGGTGGATCCCATGGGAAATATTCTGGGATCGATAGGCAGCGGTCCCCGTCTCTTAGCTTTCGATGCGCATATTGATACCGTGAAGGTCGGCGAACGGTCCCTTTGGCAGTACGATCCGTATAGTGGCTATGAAGATGAGGAAATTATTGTTGGAAGAGGAGCCAGTGATCAGCGCGGAGGAATGGCTGCCATGGTCTATGCCGGCCGCATCATCAAAGATCTAGCACTACAAAATGATTTTACGCTTCTGTTTGCTGGGACGGTGCAGGAAGAAGATTGCGATGGACTTTGTTGGCGATACATTATTGAAGAAGATAATATCCGCCCGGAAGGGGTTATTCTGACTGAACCGACAGACTGTCAAATATATCGTGGGCACCGTGGCAGAATGGAAATTAAGGTAACTGTTACAGGAATTGGCTGTCATGGTTCCGCTCCGGAGCGCGGCGAGAACGCGATTTATAAAATGACGGAGATTATCCGTGAATTGAAGAATTTGAATGATGTTCTGATAAACGATAGTTTTTTGGGCAAGGGCAGTTTGGCTGTATCGGAAATAGTATCGGATTCGCCTTCCCGTTGCGCAGTCTCTGACAAATGTTGGATATCAATTGACCGGCGCCTAACTATCGGGGAAAGTGAATCGTATGCACTGGAGCAGATACGGAATTTGCCGTCGGTGCAAGTTAATGGGGCAAATGTAGAGGTGTATTCGTATGAGAAACCTTCTTATACAGGCCTAACATATCCGGCTTCCTGTTATTTCCCGCCTTGGAGTCTGGAAGAAAATCATAGTCTTTGTCAAGCTGCGGCACAAACGTATAGCGGCTTATTCCAAACGGAATCGCGGATCGATAAATGGACTTTTTCTACGAATGGTACGGTGATCATGGGGGAATACGGAATTCCGTGCATCGGTTTTGGTCCCGGGAAGGAACAGGAGGCCCATGCACCGAACGAAAAAACGTTTAAAAGTCATCTTGTGAAGGCGGCTGCGATGTATGCAGCATTTCCTCAAGTCTATTC
>CAYUNV010000187.1:0-7056 GCA_964446265.1 uncultured Negativicutes bacterium
CACGGGACTTTGACTCCCGCATGCGTTGGTTCGAGTCCAGCCGCCCCAGCCATTTGTGACCCACTAGCTCAGTCGGTAGAGCACCTGACTTTTAATCAGGGTGTCGTTGGTTCGAGTCCAACGTGGGTCACCATTTTATTGATATTGCTGAAATCCTTGGACGTAATGGTGCAAGGATTTTTGTTTTTTAGGCGTGTTCGAAATTTTTTTACTGGCATATGGATTCGGCAAAGGAAGAGCTTTCTTTTTGTCGAATATTATTCTTTTATGTGGTCGACAAAATATTACTAAATCATTTCATTTGGAGGTTGCTATGGAAAAGTCAGCTTTGCGACAGATGCGCATGGACAATGAAATACCTTTTAAAATCCTTACTTGGACAGTGGAGACTCATAAGATCAATTCCAATACGTTTCAAGGGGAAGCTGTACTGGAAGATCTGTATGGTAAATATATCGCTACTCTGGCGGCAAAGGATATCAAGCTGCACATGTTCAAGAACAGTGCCTGGAGAGTGAAAGCCATCTCGGCTGAATACGATGAAGAGGAACAAGAATGGCAAGCGCAAGCGCAAGAACAACTATAAACGAAACTTTTAGTCTTGACTTACTTTTGTGCTTATGGTAATATCTTCATGTCAAGGACCTCGGATATCTAACGGGTGTGTTTGACAAGTTCAAAAGTAATAGCGCTAGGACTTTGCGGGTCGTACGCTATGAAAAGAACTTCATATGCGGGAGTGGCGGAACTGGCAGACGCACTAGACTTAGGATCTAGCGCCGCGAGGCGTGCAGGTTCAATTCCTGTCTCCCGCACCATTCAACAATGAACTTACAAGCAAGTGCTTGTAAGTTTTTTCTTTTTTGAATACTTAAAGAAGGGTTTTGCAAAGTTTGACCGAAAAAAATAATAAGGCTAAGCGATCAAACGGTAAAGGGGCTGGCTATATGAAAATACTGGTTGTGTATTACTCCATGTATGGTCATATTCACAGGATGGCAGAGGCGGTTGCCGCCGGCGCGCGTGAGGTAGTTGACGCGGAAGTAATTGTGCGGCGAATCCCGGAAACTCTATCGGATGAAGTACTTCAGAAGATGGGCGCCCTTGAGTTTAGCAAAACCATGGCGGAAATACCAATTTGCACATTGGAAGAATTGGCTGCCGCTGACGCGATATTATTCGGAACGCCAACCCGTTTCGGCAACATGTGCGGTCAGATGCGGCAATTTTTGGATGCCACCGGAGGCTTGTGGAGTAAGGGAGCTTTAGTTGGGAAATTCGGGTGTGTTTTTACAAGTTAAGGAACGCAACATGGCGGACAAGAAACAACAATTGTAACTTCTTGCATTACTCTTCTCCATCATGGAATGATTATCGCAGGTTTGCCATACACGTTTGCCGGACAAACAAGAATGGATGAGATTACTGGCGGATCCCCCTACGGCGCATCGACGATTGCCGGTGGTTCCGGTGAACGTTTACCCAGTGAAAATGAGCTGGCGGCGGCGCATTTTCAGGGTAAATATGTCGCTGAGCTAACGGCGAAATTGACAGTATAACATGGTATGAAAATTTTTTGTTAAAATTAGTTAGAAGGCGTTGACAGATTAATAATGGCGGGTTATAATAAACAACGTTGTAAGACAACATTGTTTGCGGAAGTAGCTCAGCGGTAGAGCATCGCCTTGCCAAGGCGAGGGTCGCGAGTTCGAATCTCGTTTTCCGCTCCATATTGTTAAATGGCCCAGCATAGATGTTTGCTGGGTTTTTTTGCATGTATCTTGTTTTTGCCGAATAAATATGGTACTATATAGTTCATGATATGATTTGTATGCTATTATGCAGGCTTAATAGGCGGGCATAGTTGTAACAATATATTTTTAGTATTTTTAAGGAGGCTGCAATACGAATGCAGGTAACAACAGAGAAGATTGATAACCATAAGGTGACAATGACGTTGGAAGTTCCCCAGGAAGAAGTAACAAAGGCGATTGAAAAAGCGTATCATAAATTGGCTTCTCAGGTGAACGTTCCTGGTTTCCGTAAAGGCAAAGCGCCGCGGAAAGTGCTGGAAGCGCGTATCGGCAAAGATGCGATTTTAGATGAGGCTTTTGAAATTTTGGCAACACCGGCGTATTCCAAGGCGCTGCAAGACGAGCGGATTGATCCGATTGGCCGGCCGGAAGTAGAAGTCGTTAATTTAAAAGAAGGCGAAGCGCTTATTTTTAAAGCAACAGTGGTTGCAAAGCCAGAAGTGGTCCTCGGCCAATATAAAGGTCTGGTAGTAGAAAAACCGTCTGTTTCAGTGACTGATGAAGAAGTTGACCGTAGTATCGACTCATTGCGTAATCGTCAAGCCAAAATGGTCGTTATGGAAGACACTGCATTGAATAACGGTGACTTTGCTATTATTGACTTCGCTGGTTTTGTGGATGGTGTCGCGTTTGCCGGTGGTGAAGGCAAAGGATATCCGTTGGAAATCGGCTCCGGCAGTTTTATTCCGGGGTTTGAAGAACAATTAATCGGTGCAAAAGCCGGCGAAGAGAGAGACGTAACGGTTACATTCCCGACGGAATACCATGCTGCGGATTTAGCCGGTAAAGAAGCTGTATTTAAAGTGAAAATAAACGACGTCAAGCGGAAGGAAATCCCGGCCCTTGATGACGAATTTGTTAAAGACGCCAGTGAATTCTCTACGGTTGAAGAGTTGAAAGCGGATACACGCAAAAAATTGGAGCAGGCTGCTGAACAAAAAGCCGAGCATGAGTATTTTGACGCTGTGCTTCAGGTTGCTCTGGATAATATGACTGTTGATATTCCTGAACTCATGGTTGAAGAACGTGTAAACCATATGATTGAAGATCTGGAAGCCAATCTGAGCAGCCGGGGTTTGCAGCTTGATAAATACATGGAATACATGAAGACGGATTTGGCTACAATGCGTTCCAGCTACCGCACCGCCGCACTTGATAATGTCAAGACGGATATGCTGTTAGATGCAATAGCCAAAGAAGAGGATATTGAAGTAACTCCTGCCGAAGTGGAAAAAGAAATTGCGATTATGGCGGAAAAATACCAAACTCCGTTTGAACAGGTCAGCAAAATCATGATGCAGCCGGACCGCATTGCGACACTGGTGAACTCCATTGCCCGGAAAAAAGCATCACAATTGATTATTGACCACGCGGAAGCTAAGAAAGCGGACGTAAGTGAAACGGAAGCCCAAGAAATTGCAGAGTGACAAATATTAAACGGGAGCAGAGGTGTTGGATATGAGTTTCGTGCCTATTGTAGTTGAACAGTCAAGCCGCGGAGAACGCGCCTATGACATTTATTCACGCCTGTTGAAAGACCGGATTGTGTTTGTGGGAGGACCGATTGACGACACGGTGGCAAATTTGATTATTGCCCAATTGTTGTTTTTGGAATCGGAAGACCCGGATAAGGACATTCATTTGTATATTAACAGCCCTGGTGGTATGGTTACTGCTGGTTTGGCAATTTATGACACCATGCAGTATATTAAACCGGATGTCTCCACGATATGCCTTGGGTTGGCTGCCAGCATGGGTGCCTTATTGCTGGCTGCCGGTGCAAAAGGGAAACGGTATGCCCTTCCTTATGCCCGGATCATGATCCACCAACCGTTGGGCGGAGCGCAGGGACAAGCGACGGATATTGAAATCCATGCCCGGGAAATCTTGCGTTTGCGGGATGTTGGCAATGAAATACTTGTTCGTCATACCGGCCAACCGTTAGAAAAAATTAAGAATGATACTGAACGGGACTTCTTTATGTCCAGTCAAATGGCAAAAGAGTACGGGCTTATCGATTCAGTTGTAAGCAGAGGAGAAACACAAAAAGGGAATCCTCAATAAAGAGGTGAGAAGATGTTGAAATTTGGGGACGATAAAAGTCAATTAAAATGTTCTTTTTGTGGCAAACTACAGGAACAGGTAAAAAAATTAGTAGCTGGACCTGGCGTTTATATCTGCGATGAGTGCATTGAGTTGTGTAACGAAATTATTGAAGAAGAACTCAACGAAGATTTAGATATTGATTTGCAGGATATTCCGAAGCCGAGAGATATCAAAGGGATCTTGGACCAGTACGTCATTGGCCAGGAAGAAGCCAAGAAAACATTGTCTGTTGCGGTATACAACCATTATAAGCGCATTAATTTGGGCACCAAGATGGATGATGTAGAATTGCAAAAATCGAATATCGTCATGTTGGGACCGACTGGCAGCGGCAAAACCTTGCTGGCTCAAACACTGGCTAAGATCTTAAATGTACCGTTTGCGATTGCCGATGCTACATCGCTTACTGAAGCCGGTTATGTCGGCGAGGATGTGGAAAATATCCTGTTGAAGCTGATCCAGGCAGCAGATTATGATGTGGAAAAAGCGGAAAAAGGCATCGTCTATATTGACGAAATTGATAAAATTGCCCGCAAATCGGAAAATCCGTCCATTACCCGGGATGTTTCCGGCGAAGGGGTTCAACAGGCCTTGCTGAAAATTTTGGAAGGAACGGTAGCGAGCGTACCGCCACAAGGTGGACGTAAGCATCCGCACCAGGAATTTATTCAAATTGATACCACCAATATCTTGTTTATTTGCGGTGGCGCATTTGATGGAATCGACAAAATTATCAGCTCCCGTACCAGCAATAAAACACTTGGCTTTGGCGCAGAAATCAGAAGCAAGAACAAGGGGAATATCGGTGAAATCTTACGGAATATTTTGCCGGAAGATTTACTGAAATTTGGGTTGATTCCCGAATTTGTCGGCCGATTACCTGTTGTTGTCACATTAGATGCATTGGATGAGGCCGCATTAATCCGGATTTTAGGTGAGCCCAAGAACGCCTTGATCAAGCAGTATCAAAAATTCCTGGAACTGGATAATGTTCAACTGGAATTTAAAGAAGATGCACTGCAGGCAATCGCCGGCGAAGCGTTAAAACGGAAAACCGGCGCACGCGGTTTGCGTTCCATTATCGAAGGAATTATGCGCAATGTCATGTATGAAGTTCCTTCGCGTACGGATGTAACCCGTTGTGTGGTGACCAAAGAAGTGGTGCTGTCTAAGGAAGAACCGATGCTGGTTACTGCAGAGCGCAAGACCAAGAAGAAAGAAGAATCAGCTTGATATAACGGGAGACTTTCTTAGAAGGTCTCCCTTCTTTGTATACGTTCAGATCAGGCGGCAACCTGCAGCGGGTTGTACAATCGGGTCTGGATGTGGCAAGAGGATATTTTGGGACGACAGGGGGCGTACTTATGACTGATATACTTCAAACAATGCCATTGCTGCCCTTACGCGGCATTTTTGTCTTTCCGTATATGATCATTCACTTGGATGTTGGCCGGGAGAAGTCGATCAAGGCGTTGGAAGAAGCGATGGTACAGGATCGTCATATTATGTTGGCGACACAAAAAGATGCGCAAAATGATCATCCGGCGCCGGAGGATATTTTTCGGATTGGCACTGTAGCGGAGATTAAACAATTGTTGAAGCTTCCTGGCGGGACAATCCGAGTGCTGGTGGAAGGTCTGCACCGCGCGGAAATTAGTGATTACATTAGTACTGATCCATTTTATCAGGTTTCTGTGCATGAATTTGTGGAACCGGGTTTTAAAACGCCGGAAATTGAAGCATTACTTCGTACCGCAGTTCATGAATTTGAGCAGTGGGTTAAGTTGAGTAAGAAAATACCGCCGGAAACACTGGTTTCTGTAGCCGTAGTGGAAGAACCAGGCCGTTTGGCCGATTTGATTGCCAGCCATTTATCGTTGAAAGCGGAAGATAAACAAGAGTTATTGGAAGCTGTTGACGTTAAGCTTAGGTTGGAAAAGTTGTGTGAAATTCTCAGCCGGGAAATGGAAGTCCTGGAATTAGAGAAAAAAATTAATGGCCGTGTCCGCAAGCAAATGGAAAAGACACAAAAAGAATATTATTTGCGGGAACAAGTGAAGGCAATCCAAAAAGAATTGGGCGATAAAGATGAACGGACAGCCGAAGCAGATGAATATCGCGCCCGGTTAAAAGAACAAGAGTTTCCCAAAGAAGTAGAAGAAAAAATTATCAAAGAAATTGAACGGTTGGAAAAAATGCCACCGATGGTTGCAGAAGGGTCGGTGATCCGAACCTATCTGGATTGGCTGCTATCCCTCCCTTGGTCAAAAGAGACCGAAGACCGGCTGGATGTTTCCCTTGCTGAAAAGATTTTAGCGGAAGATCATCACGGTTTGGAAAAAGTGAAGGAACGGATATTAGAGTATTTATCGGTCCGTGAATTGACAGAAACCATGAAAGGGCCGATTTTATGTTTGGTAGGTCCGCCTGGTGTTGGAAAAACGTCGTTGGCGCGTTCCATCGCCCGGGCGATGGAACGGAAATTTGTTCGCATTTCCTTGGGCGGGGTGCGGGATGAAGCGGAAATCCGTGGTCATCGTCGCACTTATGTCGGAGCCCTGCCAGGGCGGATCATTCAAGGAATGCGTACGGGCGGTTCGAAAAACCCGGTTTTCTTATTGGATGAAATTGACAAAATGAACGCTGATTTTCGCGGCGACCCATCTTCTGCGCTGTTAGAAGTACTGGATCCGGAACAGAATAATACGTTTAGCGATCATTATATAGAATTGCCGTTTGACCTTTCCCGGGTTTTGTGGGTTGTAACAGCAAATGCGATCCATAATATTCCCCGGCCGTTGTTGGATCGGATGGAAGTGATCCAGATCGCCGGATATACGGAAGAAGAGAAAGTGCAAATTGCCCAGCGGTTCTTAATTCCCAAACAAATCAAAGACCATGGGTTAACAGCGGAAAAAATTGCGTTTTCGACGGAAACGATACAAAAGATTATCCAAGACTATACAAGAGAGGCCGGCGTGCGGAACTTAGAACGCAGCATTGCCAGCCTGTGCCGTAAAGCTGCCCGTAAAATTGTTCAGAATAAGCGCTCCAACGTACGGATTACGAACCGCAATTTAGCTGCTTTTTTAGGAATTCCACGGTACCGGCATACGCAGGCGGAGCGGGCTCAACA